>NZ_JBATWY010000236.1:0-93548 GCF_049672945.1 Haloferula sp.
GCAAACGTCAATCTCCAAAGGTGCTTTGACGATTCCTGGGTTATAATTTTGTGGCCAGCCCGCCTGATTCATCGATCATTCGTGTCAATCCCCACAATTTCATGAAGCTGCTCCATCCCTTTTTCGCCATCGTATTTGTCGCACTCTGTTTGCCTGCCCAGGCAGAGGACGAGAAAGCACCCACCCGCAAGGACATCGCAACCGCCATCGCCAAAGGAGATGTCGAGGATGTCAAACGGCACGTCGCGGCTGACCCAAGCTGCCTGAACCCGGCCGACCCAAAAACCCGCTCACCGCTCGACCTCGCCATTCTCCGCAATCAGACCGAGATCGCGCTCGTCCTGATCGATCTCAAGGCGGACCCGAATCGCATCGACTCATCGAAGCGCACCCCGCTCCACTGGGCCGTCACCCGCAATAACGACAAGATCATCCTTCCCCTGATCAAGGCGGGGGCAAAACCCAACGAGCTCGACAAAACCGGCTGGACGCCGCTCCACCACGCCGCCGCCAAGAACCAGATCAAAACAACCAAGGCCCTTCTCAAGGGTGGGGCCGATCCGATGACTCTCAGCGAACTCGGTGGCACACCGCTTCACGAAGCCGCCACCGGTGGCAGCGCTGAGCTGATCGAAGTGCTACTCGCTGCCGGCGTCGACCCTTCGATCAAATCAAAACAAGACGTCACTGCCTTCGACCTCGCAAAGGAATACAAAAACCAGGCAGCGATCGACGCGCTTTCGAAGTGACGGAGGCACCGGCCTCACCGCCGATCACTCGACGAACTTGATCTTCGCTCCGGGAAGCTCGCCGCGCGCCATGGCCTCGTGCTGCTCGTCGGTGCAGGCGGAGTCAATCGGCGCGTCCGCCGGCTTCTCGCTGGCTTCCAACAGACCATTTTCAATCAGGTAAGCTTCCACTTCCTCACCGGAAACGTCGGCCAGCATTTTACCATCGACGACCACGCAGGGGGAAAGCGGCTGACCGCTCTTCTGCTCCATCTCCCAGCGGAAGGCCGGATTCTTGATGATGTCCTTCTCCTCAAAATCGAGTTCATACTTCCGCATGATGGCCCGGACGCCTTCGCTCCAGCCGCAAAAAGTCTTCAGATAAGCGGTGATTTCAGGTTTGGAATTGCTCATGGCCGGAACCTAGCCTGACTTGGCCCAATCGCAAGCTCCATGAAACGCCCCTATCTTTCCGTGAATTTCGCCATTTCCGCCGATGGCAAAATCACCTCCGTCGCAAACACGCCCTCGGGCTGGACCTCGGAGGCGGACTTGCAGCGACTCAAAAAGCTGCGCGAAGGTGCCGACGCCATCATGGTCGGTCGCGGCACGATGGAAGCCGACCGAATGACCATGATCACCCCGTATCATCCCTTGCGCTGCATCGTTTCGCGCAGCGGCCAATTCGACGCGAGCCATCCCCTGTTTCACTCGAAGGGTGGAGAGATTCATCTCCTTTCAGCGAAGCCCGTCGCGGTGCAGGTCCCGGAAACGACCTACCATCTCGGGTCTCTAACAGATTTTTTGAATGCGCTTCGCCAAAGCCACGGTGTCAAGCGCCTCCACTGCGAAGGCGGTGGAGAACTCGTCCACGAACTCGCCGAGATGGATGCGATTGATGAGATCCACCTCACCTGGGCCGGACACCGTTTATTCGGCGGAAAAAACGCACCGGGCATCACCGGCCTGCCTGGCGATTTCCTACCGGCTTCGCGACACTTTGAGCTGCACCACTTCGAGCCGCGTGAAGAACTCGGCGAGTGCTTTCTCAGCTACCGCAGGAAAGAACGCCAGGTTCCGGATCAAGCCCCTGCCTGAACGATCTCACCAATCAATGATCGTGACCTTCTTGGTCCGCGTGATCGTGACCTTCATGGCCTTCACCATGATCCGCATGCTCATCGCTGTGAGTCTCATGAAGGATCTTCGTTTCCTCCCAACTGTGCCGCTCACAAGAAACGGCAGCAAGGAACAGGCCGGCGGCGAGCAGGTAAAAAGCTTTCATCTGCGGCGGGTTTAGCGCCTCCCACGGCGGAGGCAAGCCGGAACACGTCCGGTCGCCTACCCAAACCACGCCGAAACCGCGGCCGCCGCGCGCTGATGGGCTCCGACTCCTCCCAATTTGGCGGTGGCTTCCTGCATCGCTTCCCGGGTTTTCGCGACATGCTCGGGGTCGGAAAGAAAGCGCCCCAGCGAGCGCGAAACATGCACCGGATCGGCCTCGGATTGCACGAACTCCTCGACCACTCGCTCACCGGCCAGAATATTCACCAAGCCGATGTCTTTGATTTTCACCACCACCTTCGCGACCATGTAGGTCGGCCAGGCCAGCTTGTAGACGAGGCAGTAAGGCATGCCATAGTAGCCCGCCTCGACCGTCGCCGTCCCACTGGCGATCACCCCGCAGGTCGCTCGCTGCATCAACTCATGGGCAGACCCGGAACGAATGGAAAGGCTCCCCTCAAGACGCCTGCCCTTCACCATCTCTTCCATCCGCCACTGCAGACGCTTGGTCGCGGCGGGGACTTCAAAACGCAGGCCTTCGTGGGAAGAGGTCAGTCGCTCGGCCGCGTCCAGCATCATCGGGAAAAGCTTTTCCACCTCCGCCTCGCGACTCCCGGGCATCAACGCCACCAACTTGGGGTCGCGCTCGATGGTGATCCGCTCTTCCTCCAACTCGTCCACCAGCGGATGACCGACAAAGCTCACTTTCAGGCCCGTCCCATCGAAAATCTTCGGCTCGAATGGCAGCAGACAAAGCACCTCATCGAAGAGTCCGACCATCTTGGGAATCCGGCCCTTTTTCCAAGCCCAGACCTGAGGACACACATACTGCACGATCTTGGTCTGCGGGAGTTCCCTGCGCACGGCCGCCGCAAAGCGGAAATTGAAGCCGGGGTAATCGACGAGCAACAGCACCTGAGGCTTCAAGCGTTTCACCTCGTCGAGCATCTCGTAAAAGCGCTCCTTGAACCATTTGTAGTGCTTGAGGACCTCGACAATGCCCATCACCGCCGACTGATCGAGCCAGTCACGGATCCCCTCTCCGACGACGGCCTGCATCTTGGGGCCTCCCACGCCATGGATCTGGATTTCCGGCCGCATCGCCACCAGTTCGCGCAAAAGTCCGGCAGCGTGGGCATCTCCACTCATTTCTCCGGCAATGACATACAGGGAGTCGCTCATCCGGGGACAAGCTAGTTCAGAAACCCCCTGCGGATCAATCGCCGTCATCAACCGTCAATTCGTCATTGATTTCCCCGGTCTCGGCTCCTTAATCGCCCCCCGCAACGCGATTCACCTTATGGCCGAAAAGACCGTCCCAGATTCCAGCCCCATTGCCGAAATATCCCACGGGCCGTCCGGCTTCGAAACTTTTTTGGATAACCACCAGAAAAAGCTCATCGTCCTCGGCATCCTCATCGCCCTCGGCTTGGCCGCTTGGGTCGTCAAGGAAGGCATCCGGGAAGGGAACGATCTCACCGCTGGCAACGCCCTGGTCGCCGCCGACGATACCGCTGCCCTCGAGGCGGTCATGACGAATCATCCAGGCACCCCTTCCGTCGCGAGTGCCGCCGTGCTGCTCTCCGATTTCCAGTGGGAGCAAGGCGAACAAGACGCCGCCATCGCCACCCTGAGGGCGGAAATCGCCGCCAATCCCGAGCACCCGGCCACCTCGCCCGCCTACGCCCGACTCGCCGCCCGGCTTTCCAGTCAGGGGAAGACCGAGGAAGCCAAAGCCGCCTTCCAAAACATCCTCGACCGCCCCCAAGCCGAATTTTACGCACCCTACGCCCTCGTTTCCCTCGGCCAGATCGCCAAGTCCGAAGGCGATATCGAGAAAGCCAAGGACTACTTCAGCCGGGCCATCGACGGCTATCCGGGAAACCCGCTGGCCGATGCCGCGGGCAAAGCGATGCAGTTCGTCGAATTCAAGATGCCGGTGGAAATCGACCCTCCTGCTCCTGAAGAAGACACCAGCGACACGAGCGACGTCGGCAACTTCGACCTCGATCCGACCAAGCTTCCGACCAATCCAGGCGGCCCCCTTTCTCTTGGCATGCCAGATGCAGTAGCGCCCCCGCCGACTCCGGAAATTTCTGTGCCGGAAACAGACGCCCCCGCCGAAGCCGACGAAGAATCTCCCATTGAGGAAAAAGAGTCCTCGCCTGACAGCGACAAATGAATTTGACTTTGGCCCGAGTAACCACCTGATTCCAGTACCGTGAGCAACAACATGTTTCGAAAAGTCATCGGGCAGAAGCCCGCTGAAGAGCCCGAGAGTTCCACCCCAGCTCCCGCCCCGGCACCGGCAGCACCTGCGGCTGCTACAAGCAGTCCCGCTCCAGCCAGCGCGGCACCGCAGAGCCCCGCGCCCCAACAGCAACGGCCCCCTTCGGCCTCGCGCAACGTTCTCAGCTCCGACGTCGATATCAAAGGCTCGGTCAAGTTCACCAACGACCTCGTCGTCGACGGCAAGATCGAGGGCGAAATCAGCTCGGACGGCAATCTGACGGTCGGGGAAAACGCCCGCCTCAAGGCCGAGATCAAAACCGCCACCGTCGTCGTCTACGGCAAGGTTCACGGCAACATGACCGTCAGTGACCGCGTCGAACTCAAGGCCAGTGCCGAAGTCGTCGGCGACATCAAGGCCAAGACCCTTTCGATCGAAGCGGGTGCCATCTTCGTCGGTAAGTCGACGGTCGGCACGCCGTCAACCCCTGCCGCTGCCTCCTCGTCCCCGCAAAAGCCCTCGAACGAAGGGAACAAGGGCCAGCAGGACAGTCAAAAGAGCGGCGGCCAGCAAGGCAACCTCGCCGGAATCAAATCCTGAACTTAGCACGGAATTTCCGACTCTCCACGCGACCCCGCCCATCGGCTGGGTCGCGATTTTTTTGGAGCCTGGAATCCCAAAACCAGAATCTCGGACTGGCACCTTCGCCGTTCCAGCCTAGCTTGGAACGATGAAGGAAATTGCGATTCTGCTGATGCTTGCCACAGGCTGCTTCGCGGACAGCTGCCGGGCACTTGTCGACGGTGCCGGCTGCCGCACCCGCCAACTCGCCATGCAACGCATCTGGGAGAAGCTTCCTCTCGTCACCGAAGTCAAGATCCTACCCCGCGAGGACGCACCTAAGGCAAATCAACGGTACTTCATCATTCATAGCGACGGCCCATCGCCAAGCCGTGATGATTTGATCAAGGCCCTCGGTCGGCGGGCCAAACACTACATCGTCCTCTCCGTCGAAGCAGAATCCCGATTCGACCAAAGCGAGTAGGTTACGCCTCACATCAGCGCCGCCCAGTCAGACGCCCACTTGCTGGAATTCTTGAAAGTCTGAGGCGTCCAAGTCAGCAAATTCCGTCGGCTGTCCGCCGGGTCCTTCGTTTCAAGAATCGCTCCCCCTTCCGTGTAGCGAATCACAATCCGACTGACCGCCCAGCGACTGATCCCACTGCTGCGAACGATGTCACTCACCGTGACCGGAGCGCCTGAGTAGGCACCCTTGGCGATCTCTGTCAAAACGATCAGCTCTGCCAATGTTGTCGTTACTGGTAGGTGCTTCGCCAGTACTTGGTAGCATCTCGCGGCGTGCTCGACGGCCAGGTGCTCGACGGATTGCTTCTCGTGCATGGTTTGCGGTTGGCTGATGACCCTCCAATAGGTGCGGAGAAGCACCCGTCCTTCCCCTTCCCTCCCCATCCTAGTAAGACTCTCCTGGCCCTGTCAAACAGGGCTGCTCTTGACACAGCCTCTAACCCCCCTGGAGGGCCCATGCTGGCCTCGGAGTTTTTCCGACAATGGGGCCAGCATGGCGTTGGTCGTCATTTTTTCCTCCGAAAAGCCTCTACCTCCAGAGCCACGAAAGCGTTTGAGGAAAAATGGAACCCGCGTGCTGACCGTTGTGCCCGCCATCACCCCAGACCGCCTTGTAGTCCCAGCCGGCGAACTTCAAGGCCGCTTCCATCTGCTGGTTCGCCAACCACCAGCTGCCATGGACATTATCCAGATCACCCGAACCATCCTGAAGGAACACGCGTAGCGGCTTCTTCTCGGACTTCCGAATGAGATAGGGATAATGATAAGCCCCCCGGATGTTGGTGAAGCTGCCGATATGACTCACCACCTTCCGGAACAGGTCAGGACGCTCCCACGCCACCGTAAACGCACAGACTCCCCCTGAACTGTCTCCGCAGATCGCGCGCATCTCCGGATCATCTGTTAGATCCAGCCACTTGCCGACCTCCGGAAGGATCTCCTCCTCGAGAAATTCCGCATACCGTCCATCCGGCGTATCGTATTCCACGCTGCGATTGCTTCGCATTTCCTTCGGCTTATCCCATCCCTGAGGTCCACTCAACTTGTCACCAAACACCCCCGGATTGATCATGATCGCCACTGTCACCGGCATTTTGCCTTCGTGGATCAAATTATCGAACACCACCGGCACGCGATATCCCTGGTCCTCTTTCACGAAGGCGTGGCCATCCTGAAACACCATCACCGCCGCCGCGGACTTGCCATCATACTGGGCCGGAACGTAGACGAAATACTCACGGATCGTTCCCGGATAGATCTCCGACTTCCACTCATGGCGGGTCACCTTCCCCTCGGGCACACCGGACTTTTTCCGAGAGTCCGGCCCCAGCGCATACTCCGTCCCGCCGAAAACCACCGAAATCAGGCAAAAAAACACCAACCACCCTCCGAACCATTGCTTGAGCATCCGGGGTAAACGGGACCCTCCGCCCGATTCCTTCATCCCTGCCACAATTCCTCATCAATCACGATCATTCCTCGTTCGACATTCCAGGCTCAGCGTCCGACATTCCTTGCATGCCGACCGCCGCCCTGGACCTCAAGGAAGCCATCCTTCAGCTCAAGAAGGAAAGAAACGCCATCATTCTCGCGCACAACTACCAGACTGGCGACATTCAGGACATCGCCGACTACGTGGGAGATTCCCTCGGTCTCGCGTATCAGGCCAAGGACACCGACGCCGATGTGATCTGCTTCTGCGGCGTCCATTTCATGGCGGAAACCGCCAAGATCGTGAACCCCAGCAAGACGGTCGTCCTCCCCGACAAGGACGCCGGCTGCTCGCTCGAACAAAGCTGCCCCGGCCCCGAGCTCGAAGCCTTTCTCAACAACAACGCGGAGAAGAACTACTACGTCATTGCCTACATCAACTGCTCGGCCCACGTGAAGTCGCTCTGCGATGTCATCTGCACCTCGGGCAACGCGGTCAAGATCGTCAACAAGGCACCCGCCGATCGACCCATCCTCTTCGTCCCCGATGAAAACCTCGGCGCCTGGGTGATGGAACAGACCGGCCGCAAGATGGATCTCTGGAAAGGCAACTGCTACGTCCACGTCGAGTTCACCCGTGAATCGATCAACAAGATCAAGGCCGAGTATCCCGACGCCCTCGTGGTGGCTCACCCCGAGTGCACGCAGGCGGTTCGACTGCTCGCCGACGAGGTCTGCTCGACGGAAAAAATGGTGACTTACTGTCAGGAAGCGCCGGTGAAGAACATCATCGTCGTCACCGAAAGCGGGATGCTCAACCGCCTGCGCAAGGAGGCCCCGGACAAGAACCTGATCCCCGGCCCGACCGACCATTGTGCCTGCGCCGACTGCCGCTACATGAAGATGAACACCCTCGCCAAGCTGCACGACTGCCTCCTGAACCTGAGCCCGCAAGTCGAGCTCCCCGAAGATATCCGCAAGCGCGCCGAAGCTCCGTTGCTCAAGATGCTCGAGCAGTCAAAGTAAGGTATTCCCGAACCCGCTCCTCTGCCAGAGGCCGTGGACTGCGTGCAGCCTGCTGCCGCTGTTGGGCAATGCAGCCCTGCTGCGAACCGGGCTACCACCGATTCGTCGCCATGGACAGCAGGGCTGTCACACGGACAGCGGCAGCGGGCTGCACGCAGTCCACGGTCCACGACGCTCCAAAAGAACCGATACCACGGATTGAGATCGAGTGAAAATAGGTTATGGAGCCCACGTTCGAGGCAAACGCGCGCCTGAAAGCCGCCTTGCCCACTCATGGCGCTTGGGAAAGCGCCACTCCACCATGACCACCGACCAACTCCAGCGCCCTCTCCGTGACCTCCGCATCTCGGTGACCGACCGCTGCAATTTCCGCTGCCGCTACTGCATGCCGTCGGAGGTTTTCGGTCCAAACTACGCCTTCCTTCCCAAGGACGAGATTCTCCGCTTCGAGGAAATCGAACGCATCGCCCGAGCGCTCGTCCCTCTCGGCGTCAGCAAGCTCCGCCTCACCGGCGGCGAACCCTTGCTCCGGCGTGGACTCGATGACCTCATTGGCATGCTCGCCGCCATCGAAGGTATCGAAGACATCGCTCTAACAACCAACGGTGTTCTCCTCGCCCATCATGCCGAGGCCCTCGCGCTCGCCGGGCTCAAACGCGTCACCGTCAGCCTCGACGCCCTCGACCCCGCCATCTTTGCTCACATGAATGGTATCGGTGCCAAAGTCGACCGCGTCCTCGCCGGCATCCGCGCCGCCCAGACCTACGGCCTGCCCGTCAAGGTCAATGCCGTCGTCCAGCGTGGCGTCAACGAACAGGAAATCCTCCCGCTCGCCCGCTGGGCCAAAGAGAACCAACTCACCCTCCGCTTCATCGAGTTCATGGACGTTGGCGAATCGAACGCCTGGCAAATGGAGCAGGTCGTCCCCGCCGCCGAGATCCTGAGCGTCCTCGAAAGCGAATTCCCCCTCAGCTCACTTCCACCCACGCACTCCGGCGAGACGGCCAGACGCTGGCAGCACGCCGATGGCTCCGCTGAAATCGGCATCATCGCCTCGGTCAGCCAGCCATTCTGTCGTGGATGCAGCCGCCTCCGCCTCTCGGCCGAGGGCAAACTCTTCACCTGCCTCTTTGCCGCCGAAGGACATGACATCCGGCAAATGATCCGCCGTCTCGATCAGGACACCGAGCTCCAACAAGCGGTCGCCTCCCTTTGGTCCGCTCGCACCGACCGTTATTCCGAAGAGCGTGGCCAATCGGACCGACCCAAGGCTGAAATGAGTTATCTTGGCGGCTAATTCGATCCCGCACATTTCAGTCTGGTCTCAGACCTCCTGAATCTGGTCTCTTCCTCCCATGCCCTCCGCCGATCCCCGGTTCAATGACTTCGTCCTCCTCCAGGCGCAAAACGCCGGGTTTTTCCTCGGCCAACTCCCCAATCCCGCCACCGGCGAGAAGCAAGTCAATCTACGTGCCGCCAAATCGGTCATCGATTCCCTCGAAATGCTCGAGATCAAGACCGAAGGCAACCTGACCGCTGAAGAAGAAAGGCTGCTCTCGACCGCCCTTGCCAACCTCCAGCCCTTGTACGAAAAGGCATCAACCTGATCCCTTCCTCTCCACGCCATGCACTTCGAACCCTTTCAAATCGGCTCCGTCCCGGTTGGCGGACCGCTTCCCGTCTTCATTCTCGGTCCCTGCGCCCTCGAGTCCGAGGAGTTCGCCTGGGAAATGGCCCGTTCGGTGAAGGAGATCGCGGACAACACCGGCATCCCCTTCATTTTCAAGGCATCCTACGACAAAGCCAACCGGACTTCGGTCGGCTCCTTCCGCGGCCCCGGTGTCGAGGAAGGTTGCCGGATCCTCGGCGCCATCGGCAAAGAGCTGGGCGTGCCGGTTACCACCGACGTCCACACCGCCGAACAAGCCGAAATCGCTTCGGAATACGTCGACCTGCTGCAGATCCCCGCCTTTCTTTGCCGCCAGACCGACCTGCTGGAAGCCGCCTCCAAGACCGGCCGCGCCGTCAACGTCAAGAAAGGCCAGTTCCTGGCACCTTGGGATACGGTGAATATCGCCGACAAGCTCCGCTCCTTCGATTGCCACGCCTTCTTCATCACCGAGCGAGGCACCACTTTCGGCTACAACAATCTCGTCGCCGACATGCGCTCCCTCTACTGGATCCGCAAGGAAGGCATTCCCGTCATCTTCGACGCCACCCACTCGGTCCAACGACCCGGCGGTCTTGGCGGCACCACCGGCGGCGATGGCGAACTGGCGCCGGTGCTCGCTCGCGCCGCCGTCGCCACCGGGTTGGACGGACTCTTCATGGAAACCCATTCGGATCCTGCCAACGCATTTTCCGATGGACCAAACCAAATCCCCCTCGAATTTCTCGAAGATCTCATCGTGAATCTGGTTGCCGTCCATCACGCCGCCCACGGTGCTTGATCACACTCCTTGTGAAATCCGCCTCTCCAGCCCATGCCCATCGTTCCAGCCTTTGGTTGGCGGCGTTCTCCTTCGGCATGGTGGCCATTGCGAGTAGTCAGATCATCAATCCCCTCGACAAGGAGGAAGAGGACGACGAAGGCCTCCCGGCCATGGAAATGCTGATCGAAGGCAGCGTCCTCCAAGGGGTGATGATGCCGCAGTACGACGAATCCCGTCGACTGACCTCCGTGGTGCGCGCCGCCAAACTGACCATGGTCAACCGGGGATTGGTCAATGCCGAGACGCTGCGCATCGATTTCTACAATCCCGACCGCAGCCCCAAGGGCAGGATCGACCTCGTCTCCGCCCATCTCGAAGACCAAAAGATCCTCCGCTCGACCGATCCCGTTTCACTCGTTTCCGACGAATTGAATTTAAACGGCAGCGGACTCGTTTATGACCTCAAGGGGTCGCGCGGTTTCCTCAATGGCCCCGCCGAAGCAAAAACTCTGATCGAGAACCAAAGTGCCATGAAATCCTCATCCAAGACTCGCTCAGTCGTCGCCGGAGCCATGATCGCCGCCGCCGCTGGCACCCAGGCTGAAGAGCCAGGTAAGCTCAGCGAGAAACAACTGATCGGTCTCAACAACCTTGCCGCATCGGTAGAGGACGACGCCGCTGCCGCTGCCAAAGAAGCCGCCGAGAGCCTCGAAAAGTCGGACGCTCAGTCCAAACAGGCCGACGAGACCCTCGGAGAGTTCCTCACGAAAGCGGCCGTCGACGTGCCCAAAGGCAAGATTCCCGACCTCAGCGCGAAAGTCCCCGACCCCGAATTCCCTTCCGGCAAACAACTCGCCACCTTCAGTGCCGACGATGGCATCTACTTCGACTCGGAGAATGCCCTTCTCGTCTTCCTCAAGAACGTCAAAGCGAGGCACCCCGAATTCACTCTCGATGGTGCCGATGAAGTGAAGGTCTTCTTCGATAAGAAGAAGGACAAGGCCGGCAACTCCGAACCAGAAAAGATCGACGAAGAAGAAGCCGGCAAGCTCCTCGGAGGATCGAGTTTCGGTGACCCTTCAAAAATCGTGGCGACGGGAACCATTGTCATCGAGAAAATCAAAACCGACCCCGGTGACAAGAGCGCCAAGGCCTCGGGTCGACAGATCGTCTACGACTTCAAAACCAACGAAGTCATCATTCGCGGCGGCCAGCCCTGGATTATCTCAGACTCGGTCAGCGGTCAGGTCGTGGATCCCAATGGCTACATCCGGATGAACGTGAATACCGGCGACGGCGAGACTTTCGGAAAGACTGAAGGCCTCGTGAAACTCAAAGAGAAGAAATAGTACGTCGATGGTTACCCCGATGCCGATCCCCGACCCCCTGCTCGTCGCTGAAGGCCTGCGCAAGTGCTACAGCGGGCGCGCCGTGGTCGACAACGTCACGCTGAGCGTCGCCCCCGGCGAAATCGTCGGATTGCTGGGTCCCAACGGAGCAGGAAAGACCACATCCTTTTACATGATTGCGGGACTCGTCCCGCCCGACGCCGGCACTGTCCGCTTCAGTTCTCAGGATATTTCCAGCCTGCCCATGCACCGTCGTGCCCGCCTTGGCCTCGGCTACCTCCCCCAAGAGGAGTCCGTATTCCGCAAACTCAGCGTGCTCGACAACCTCCTCGCGGTGCTCGAAACGCGCAAGGATCTCAACCGGAAACAACGTCTCGAACGGGCCGAAAGCCTGCTTGAACGTTTCAAGATCACCAAGGTCCGGAAGTCCACTGCCATCACCCTCTCCGGCGGAGAGAAAAGACGCCTCGCCATCGCCCGGACTCTTTGCACCGAACCCAAGCTGCTGATGCTTGATGAGCCTTTTGCCGGCATCGACCCCATTGCGGTCGAAGACATTCAGCGCATTGTTCGAGAGCTCCGCCAACGCGATGGCCTCGCGATCCTCATCACCGACCACTCCGTCCGGGAAACCCTCTCCATCGTCGATCGCGCCTTCCTGATCCACGATGGCAAAGTGATTCTCGAAGGACCGTCGGACAAACTCGTCAACGACCCCATCGCGCGGAAGCACTATCTCGGCGAGGACTTCAGGATGTAAAAAAGCGCCCCCTCGCGGGAGCGCTTTTCCAAACACCGAGCTTAGAAAGGCACGGCCAATCAGGCAAAGACATCCTTGATCGGAGATCCCTTGTCCGCCATCCTGAAGGGCCGCTTGGTTGGCGACATGATTACAAGATCATGGGGCACGCCGAGCGCGTGAGCGATGGTCGCATTGAAGTCCTGAACTGGTACCGGGTTCGCCTTGATCCTTGACGCGCTTGCATCGGTTTCACCGTACTTGAAGCCCCCCTTGACACCACCACCCGCCAACAAACAAGTGAACGCGGAAGGATGGTGATCACGGCCGTTGTTGTGCTCGGCCTTGATTTCGGGAGTACGTCCAAACTCGGTCGCCACCACCACAAGTGTATCCTTGAGCAAGTCACGCGCTGCGAGATCGGAAATGAGGGCCGAGTAGCCAGCATCAAACTCCGCACAGCGAGCTTCGACTCCTGCAAAGTTGTCGTAGTGGGTATCCCATCCACCAAGATAGACCTCGACGAAGCGCACATCGTGCTCAACCAGCCGGCGTGCCAGCATGCAGCCTTGGGCAAAGCGGCCGCTGCCGTAATGCTTCCGGGCGGCATCCGTCTCACCTCCGATATTGAAGGCCTTCAGGTCTTCGCTGCTCATCAAGCGGACGGCTTCGGAATAAAGCTCCTCGTAACCTTTGACCTCGGAGTTTTCATAGCGCTCGTGGAATTGCTTGTTCAGGCGGTCCGCCAGCGAAAGACGGCGCTCGAAATCATCATCCCCGACCGCACCCGGCTTGCGGCTGTCCTTGAGCCCTTGTGAGGCATTGCCGATCGGAGCGGCCCCATACTTGGCCCCAAAAAATCCGCCGCCACCACCGCCGCCATTGATGGCAACGTAGCCCGGAATGTCAGGATTCAGGCGACCGGCAAGTTTCAGGGTCCAGGCACCGAGAGTCGGATGAGTAATGGTTCCACGAGGCGGATAGCTGGTCCGCATGACATAAGTCCCTTGCTCGTGCGCCCCTTGATTCGAGGTCATCGAATTCACGACACACACCTTGTCCATCACCTTGGCGGTCTTCGGCAAATAATGACCGATCTGGATACCATCCGCGCTGGTCGCGATGGCCTCGGTCTCGCCCATGACGTCCTTCTTCTTCGGTTTGGGGTCGAAGGTATCGACATGGCTCATGCCACCACCCATGTAGAGATAAATCACCCGTTTGGCTTTCGCACCGGAGATTTCCGCGGCGCTGCCGACACTCGATCCGAGCATCGGAAAGAGGTTCACCCCAAGATAGCACTTGGCAGCATAGGACATGAACTTCCGGCGATCCAGTTCGTTCAAGCGGTTGGCTTCTGACTTTTTCATGATCTTTTCTTAGGGTGTGGGTTTTATTGAAGAAACAGGAATTCGGACGACATCACGAGTGCGGAAAGGATATTGCGATAGGCATCGTCGGTATCACCGGAGATCTTCACTTCGTCCATCATCCATGACATTTCCTCGTCACTTGGCGGGCGACTGAGAATGCCAACATAGAGACGCCGGACCTTCTCGGTCGGACTGGAAGCGCCCTCAAGGCTCTTGTAGATGTGGGCGTTCGGATTATTCACCAGCTGATCCTGGACGAAACCATTCATCAAGGTAAGCACCTGCCCGACATTGGGCTCGGTATTGGCTCCGTTGACCGTATCCCGAACAGACTGGCCAAAGAGGAAAAGGAGGTGGTCATTCGGTGCCGGGCTCGGCAGCTCGGACGCGCGAACCTGGGCTCCCTTGCCATAGCTTCTTATTTCCTGGGTCATCATCATCGAATCGTCTCCACCCTTTTTCCGCTTGCCGCTACCTCCAAGAAGCGCGGTGAGCTCATCGCAATACGCGTCGAGTTCGGCAGTCGTCTTCAATTTGAGTACCTCATCCGTGATCTGGGCCATCGTTTTTCCGGGAATGATCCCCGCCTGGCGCGTATGGGCGCGATCATCGAGAGTCCTTCTCGGTTTCTTATCCGGGTTTCCTCCCGCCAGAGTGATCAGCGAATCCCAAATTTGCTCGGCTGAAAGTCGGGTCAGCTGCCGGCCGTGGAAGTCATCTCCATTCTGCACTTTCGCCGGATTCGGATTCGGCACGAACTGAAAGGTCTTCGTGTTCAGCAGAATCTTCTGGAAGGTCTTGAGATCGTAATCCAGTTCGACCATCAACTCGGTGAGATAGTTCATCAAGCCGGGCAGGTTCGTATCCTTCGCAGGCACATACTCGCTGATCGGTTCGTAGATCCCGCGACCCATGACGCGCTGCCACAGGCGATTGGCCATGACTGCTTCGAACTGTCCCTCGGTTTTCGTCGTGACCCACTCGGCAAGCTTTTTACGGCCGTCGTCACTTGAGCTTCGGTCCGACATCCGCACCGTCTTTCCGAACGGTGTGCGCCCGCCGATCAACTCCCCGGGCTGCGCATCGCGGTACTGGTAATCCATCGGCAGCTTGATGCGCCCCGAGCCACCGCCCACCAAGGTCTGCTCGAGAATCTGATAACGGATCATGTCGATCACCGCGCTTTTTGGTTTTCCGCGGTTTTCCTCCAAACGCGATTCGTCGAACAGGGGTCTTATCTTGCCCGCCAAGGGCACGTAATTCTGTCCTTCGGTAAAGGCGGCAAGCTCATAGAAATCATGCCGCTCGGTCTCGCCAAAAGGATCGTCATGGCATTGCGCACACTCCATCTGGGTGCCGAGAAAAATCTGCATCGAATTCGCCAGGTTATCCAATGGCATCCCCTTGTCGCGCAGGTAGTAGCCCACCGCCGCCTGATCCTCCTTCCACAACGAACCCGAAGTACTCAGCAGTTTGGTGGTCAATTCATCCCACCTCATGTTTTCGGCGACGGCATCAGCTGCCCAGGCACGGTAGGGATTCCGCCCGGAATACACATCGTCCATCTCATCCGTGATCCGCAACAGATCGAACATCCAGTTCGTCATGTGGCTCGCGTAGCCCGGGGAATTGAGCAGATAGTCGATCAGTTCGGTCCGCTTGTTCTCATCATCAATTTCCAGAAAAAACAGTCCCTCTTCCGCAGTCGGCACCCGTCCGATCCCCACGAGAAATGCCCGCCTCAGGAAAGTCGCATCGTCGGTCACATCCGGCACCGGCAGCTTCTTCTGCCGATACCATCCGGCCACGTAGGTATCGATCTTCAAGGCCGCCTTGCGGACAAATTCCGGATTATCGGCCTTGTTCGCCGACTCGGCGGAGAAGACCGGGCCGCTGGTCAGCAGCAGCATCGACGTCGCGAGATAGCTTGCGCAGAGGTTTTTCATAAATACTAAATTTCCGAAACGTAGGAGTAGTGGGTTCGACGGTCAATTTCAGACCCCGAAATACGCGATCGCGGGGCGATCGGTAAAAACTGAGGCGGGATTGATGGGTAAACAGAGATAACCATCGAAATCTTAGCATCCTTTCAAACTTTTTCACCTCATACCCGGCCCAAGCTACCTGGTTCCCATGAACCTCTCCTCCACCGCCAGCCACTCATCCAACCCGTAGCAGGAGCGGCATTCCCTCTCGTCCCGACGCCAGCGCCGACAAATCCCGCGACCTACTCAAAATCAACTACTTAGAATTCCAGCCTCGCGTAGCCTGCGAGCCGAAGGAAACGACGATCACCTTCCGGAGTCAAACAAGGCTTCCAAATCGGAAAGACTAAAGGGTATCCAGACTTTTAAGTTTTTAAAAATATCTGCGAATACGAAGCTATTTTGGCGATTGGAAGGGTAGTCCCACCTGTTTCGCCAATGTCTATCCGAACGAATTTCGTCGCCATCCTTCTTACTCTAAATTCAATCTCAGACGCGGCCCAGACCGTCAACTTCTGGAGCGCCCAGGGTGACTCCACGGACGTCAACGCCGCCCTCTTCGGTGGCACCGTTTTCGACCATCTCGGTGGCAGTAACTACTCCGGCTACATCGGGGAAATGGCACTCATTCCGACCGAACCGGGCATCCTTTCCGATGCGGCACCAGGCGCCAGGGGCATGGCAAGCATGGACGGAGACGGCCTCTACGGCGGAGCCAGAGGATTCGTCGGCTTCTGCATCGACTCCGAAACGCCCTTCCTGACCTCCTCCAGTCTCTCCGATACCTTCGACTATCAGCCCCTTTCCTTCGCCGCGGCAAACTCCCGCTTCCAAGCCGACGGCGTGAATTTCTACATCTCCGGAAGCCTCAAGCGGGCCGCTTACATGATCGAGACCTTCTATGACGATGCCCGCGCTGCCGGCGAACTTGGAGGCGCTTCCTTGCAGGCTGGCATCTGGGAAGTGCTCTACGATGCTAATCCCAGCGTGTCATCAGAAAGCGGGAATTACTACATCCGTAATAATATTGGCCTCACTCAACAGCAGAACGATTCCAACGCGATCATCGCGCTAGTCAACAGCTGGTTCACTCAGGCCGAATCCGACAATTGGGGTGGAACGGACTACGCTCCCGACGACAGCGTGATCTTTTGGGTCAACTCCGAGAACAGTCAGACCAATCAATCGATCATCAGCCTGAGAGTCGAAGGCACTCCGCTCATTTCGGTCCCCGAAGCAGGGTCGAGCATCATGCTTCTGGGCAGTCTCAGCCTGCTGATGATGAATCGCCGCCGACCTCGTTGATCTCCAAATCAAGCGACCCAGAACAAGCCGGCGATCGCCGCGCTCATGAGATTCGAAAAGCTCCCGGCCATCACCGCCAGCAAACCAAAGCGGGCAATCTCGCCCCGTCGGCTGGGTGCCATGCCGCCCAAGCCGCCGAGCAGGATCGCGATTGACGACAAATTGGCGAAGCCGCACAGGGCGACGGTGACGATCGCCTGAGTCCGCGGAGCCATCAGTTCCTTCCACTCCCTGAACTGCCCGTAGGCGACGAACTCGTTCAGCACCAGTTTCTGGCCAATCAAACTCCCTCCTTGCTGCGCCTCGCTCCATGGGATCCCGATCGCCCAAGCAAGTGGCGCAAAGGCCGCACCAAGGATCTGCTGCAGCGTCAGATCCGGTCGCTGAAACCAGGAACCGATGCCACCCAGCATCAGATTCAGAAGCGCGATCAAGCCAATGAACGCGAGCAACATCGCCCCGACGTTCAGCGCCAGCTTCATGCCGCTGCCGGCACCCAAAGCAGCCGCATCGAGGACGTTGACCGGCTTGTCGTCACCCTCACTCCAATCGAGGGTCACCTCCGAAGGCTTCTCAGTTTCGGGCACAAGGATCTTCGCAAATAGGAGCCCGCCAGGAGCTGCCATGAACGAGGCCGCGATCAGGTATTTCAATTCGGCACCCAGCCCGACATAGCCCGCGAGAATCGATCCCGCCACACTGGCCAAGCCACCACACATCACGGCAAAAAGCTCCGAGCGGGTCATGCTGGCGATGTAGGGTTTGACAACCAAGGGCGCTTCCGTCTGACCGACGAAAATATTCGCCGCTGCCGAAAGGGATTCCGCCCGACTGGTGCCCAGCAACTTGCGCAGCGCACCACCGAGCACCGCGATGATCACCTGCATCACCTTCAAGTGATAGAGCACCGCGATCAGCGATGAGAAGAAAATGATCACCGGCAAGACTTTGAACGCGAAGACGAAGCCGATTGATTCCGCGTCAACCAAAGGACCAAAAACAAAGGCAATCCCTTCATTCCCCGCGGAGATCACCGCCGACACTTTCGCCGAAACCCACTGCAAGCCCGCTCTTCCCCACGGCGCGTAGAAGACCAGAGCGCCGATCAACACTTGCAACATGAATGCCAGACCCACGGTCCGCCAGCGGATCGCCGAACGCTTGCGGGACATGCCGAATGCGACAAGCAGGAGGAGGAAAATTCCGAGGATCGCTACCATCTCCCCTGCTGTTATCCGAAAGGCCTGCGGACCGCGAGCCTCAAGGATGGTTGATTACAATTACATCACGGGGGCAAATACACCTGCACGAGCCTCCCCGATCGCGTACGGCAGCGGGATTGACCAAGTCCTTAGGTTTTCTAAAATGTCTGCCGCTCGCACTCCTGCGGCCTTTCATTCCCTCCCCCCCCGAATTATGAGAATCGTGGTCCACGACTACGCTGGTCATCCGTTTCAGACTTCGCTCAGCAGGGCTCTCGCAGCCCGCGGTCACGAAGTTGTGCATGCCTTTGCCAGCACCCTGCAAACCCCGCGCGGCGACCTCAAACGCCGTCCGGACGATCCACCGACGCTCGAGTTTCACGAGATCCCGATGGATCCCAACTACGTCCGCTACAAGTATTCCTTCGTCCGCCGCCGCAACATGGAGGTCCGCTATGGGCACGCCGCCGCCGACTTCATCCGCGAGTGGAAACCCGACGCCGTTCTTTCGGGCAATACCCCCACGGAAACTCAGGAGCCCATCACCCGCGCCACGGTCGAAATTGGCGGACGCTTCTACTACTGGGTCCAGGACTTCTACAGCCTCGCCGTGGACCGTTTGCTCCGCCAGAAGATCCCGCTCATCGGATCGCTGATCGGCAAATACTACCGGCATCTCGATGCGAAGCAGTTCCGACTCAGCAGCCGGATCGTCACCATCACCGAGGACTTCACACCGATTCTCGCCGACGAGTTCGGCATTTCTTCCGAGCAAATTGAAGTCGTTCCCAACTGGGCCGCCATCGAAGAAATCCCCACATGCGTCAAGGGCAATGAATGGGCGATCCGCCACGGCCTTCACAACCGCTTCGTTTTTCTCTACACCGGTACCATCGGCATGAAGCATAACCCGGCAATGCTGCTGGAGCTTGCCAAACGCTATCGCAATGACTCCAACGTCCGTGTCGTCATCACCTCCGAAGGGATCGGCGCCGAGTGGCTGAAGAAGGAAGCCGCCGATGCTGACCTCAAGAATCTACTAGTGCTCCCGTACCAACCCTATGACGAGCTGCCCAGTGTGATGGCGACCGGGGATGTCCTGATCGGCTTGCTCGAAGAAGATGCCGGTGTGTTTTCCGTTCCCTCGAAGACCCTCAGCTACCTCTGCGCCGGACGTCCGCTTCTGCTCGCCGTCCCACCCTCCAACCTCTGCGCCCGCTTCACCCTGGAAAATGGAGCAGGCCTGACGGTGGCACCCGGAGACCTCGACGGATTCCTCGCTGCTGCCGAGAATCTGCGCAGCTCGCCCGCCCTGCGCGAGAGCCTTTCAAAAAACGCGCGTCGCTACGCCGAAAACCATTTCCCCATTGATCGGACCGCTGAGAATTTCGAACGTATCCTCGCCATCTAATGCGCTGCCTCTGGATCACCCGCCAGGATCCGCGATCCGCCGACAGCGGTGACCTGATCTATTCCCTCGGCCTGCTGCGCTCGCTCGCCGCCACCGGGAGGGTCGATCTCACCGTGCTCACCCATCGCGGAAATGGCGATATCGAGGCTGCTGACGGCATCAAATGGGACATTCAGGGTGCGATCCCGCCCAAGAACCCCCTCAGTCTTCTTTCATCCCTGCCGAGCGACGCGCATCGACTGGGTAGTGCATCGATGCGCTCCGCCTTGAAGCGCCAACTCGCCAAAGGTCGCTTCGATCGTATCGTCATCGATCAGGCCGCATCCGCTTGGGCACTCGACGACCTGCCCGAACAGACCCCCGTGCTCTACGTCGCCCACAATCACGAGGCGATCGTCCGCAACGAGGTCGCCGCCAGCCGGGAAGGATCGTTCGCCTTCCAGCTCGCCCTGAAGCGTGACGCCTCCAACTACGCGAAGCTTGAACGCCGTCTCTGCAAGCGGGCCTCGATCATCTCCGCCATCACCCCGCGTGACGAATCTAACTTCCGACGCGAATTTGGCGACAAGACCTACGTTCAGCTAACACCCGGCTACGACGGCCCCATTCCCAGCGCTGATCTTCCCTTGATCACTTCCGAAACTCCGCGCCGCGTCGTACTTGCGGGAACTTTCGAATGGCTCGCAAAACGGCGGAACCTTGAAGCCTTTCTCGCCGCCGCCAACGCCCCCTTCCCGAAAGCCGGCATCGAGTTTCTGGTGGTAGGAAAAAGCGACCCGGACTACTTCGTCCAGCTCGCCAAAGAGTTTCCTTGGGCGAGATTTGAAGCCAATGTCCCATCGATGGAGCGCTATCTTCGCGATGCCAGGATCGGCCTGATCCCCGAGGCCCTCGGCGGCGGCTTCAAACTCAAGGCGCTCGACTACATCTTCCGCGGCCTGCCACTCGCCGCCCTCGAACCCGCTCTCAGTGGTCTCCCCTTGAAGCCGGGAATCGATGCCTTGGTTTCCGATACCACCGAAGGTCTCGTGAAAATCGTCAGTAACAAAATCGACGACCTCGGGTTTCTCAACCAAACAGCCGCCTCGTCGCTCGCCCACTGCCGCGATGCCTTCCACTGGAGCGCTCGTGGAAAGCGCCTCGCTGACGCCCTTTGCGCATGATCCTGAGCGACACCGAAGATCCAGTTCACGTTCCCCAGTCACCTCAGGTGATCTGGGTCGAACGCCTGCTCTGGGTTTTCATCATGTCCTTTGCGCTGGACTACCGCGCCAGCGACGCGCGTGCCGACAGTGGTGGAGCCGGGCTCGATCAACTGCTCTTCCTTTCTCTCGCCGCGTTTTCAACCCTCGGCATCCTCTACCTCGGTTGGCGCCACCTTCTGGTTCGGCCGGGTGCCTGGTTCATCGCCGGATGGGGGGCTTTCCTCGCCTTCATGGTGAGCAATGCCTTGCTTCAAGGCGTCGATATTGGCCGCTCTCTGCGCATTGTGCTTCCCCTCGGTCTCTGCTTTGCCGGGATCGTCAACGCGCACATCGCCGCCTGCATGGGACTTCGCCCCAGCCGCATTGTCGCACCCATACTCGTCGCCGCCTGCACCAATGTCGTCTGGCGGATCGTTCAGGGATTCCTCTTCAAGGGCGTGACGATGGAGACCGCCCGGGTCGAAGTCCAGAGCTCCGCGAACAACTGGATCGCCGCCTTCATTGGCTGTGGCCTGCTGCTCCGCTCCCGCTTCCATTGGACCATCCTGCTTGCCACCGGCGTGCTGTTTACCGGCATCATGATCACCATCACCCGCTCGCTGCTGCTACCGATCATGGCATCCGCGCTGGCCAGCACCTTCTGCTTCATGCTCGGCACCCGTTGGCGGGCCTTTCGCTTGGGCGATGCCCCTCGGCGCCTTTCTCCGGTGATTCTCGTAACGGTGTTCGCGGTCCTTGCGATTGGTGCCGTCGCCATCGTCCAACCACTTCTGATCGAACGTTGGAACGAGCGGCTTTTCCACCACTCCGCCGACCGCAACACAACGGCCGACATCTCCTGGCTGACCCGTGAAGCCGAGGCGGTGGCGATCTTCGAGATCCTCAACAAGGATCCGATCCACTACCTCTATGGCCATGGTATCGGAGCCTCTTACTATTGGGATCCCGATTACATGCCCGAGATCTATCTCGTCTACCCGGAAGACATGGTGCTCGGCGAAGATGTCTGGTTTGCCGGTCACTCGGTCTGGACCTACGCCCTCTTCTCGGGAGGCGTTGTCGCGTTCGTTGCCTACGTCGCCCTTTTCATCGGAAACATGGTTCTCAGCTTGCTTGCCGCGCGGGACAACGCCAGCCACCCGGGACCTGACTACTGGCTTGCTTTCCTTCCCTTCATCTCCGTCTGCTGCGTCCTCAGTCAATCCATCACCACCAATCCCTTTGATGAACGCCTTGCTTCCATCTTCATCGGACTCATGGTCGGCCTGCCACAGGCCTTCAATATCCGCGCTTCGTGGATCCACTCCAGTCACCAACCCGGACATGTCTGAAGTCAGCCAACTCAAGACGGTAGCCCTGATCAATCCCCTGTGGATCGGTCACCATCCGGTATTTTTCGGTCATTTCACCAGCTCCTTCCTGCGCGCCGGAGCCCGGGTCATTGGCCTCTGCAAGGACCCCGAAGCCGCCCGGCGGGAAATCGCCGCAGCCGTCGGTGACATGCCCGACTGGACGGAGAGGGTGTCACTCCATCGACTCCCAACAGGCGGACGCAGTTGGTTCGGCGGCCGTTTTGAAGGTGACCCTCTTCGCACCTTCGAGCGCTGGAGAAATGCGGGCCATGCTCTTGATGATGCGGAGTCCAGCACCGGCTGGAATGCGGACCTTGTCTTCTTTCCCTACATCGACTCCTACCTGCGATTTCTTCCGTTCGCTTCGGTTCCGGAGATTACAATCGGTCGGCCATGGAGCGGACTCTATCTGAGAAATCACCATCACCGTTCAGGCTCCGCCCCCGCATGCGGGCCGCTCACCATGCTTGCCAAGGGTGACGCGTTGCTGAAGAGCACACTTTGTCAGAGCATCGGCGTGCTGGACGAAAGGTTCATCGATGGCATGGAGGACTTCACCGGGAAATCGGTGATCGGTTACCCCGACGTCACCCAGACCTTCCTCCCCGACGAAGAACCCGAACTCACCCGGGTCATCCGCCAGAAGGCCGGCGACCGCAAGATCATCGGGCTCATCGGACTGGAAGCCCGGAAGGGAACACTCAACATGCTTCGTGTCGCCCTCAAGGCCCATGAACTACGACTTCCGTGGTACTTTGCCTTCGCCGGCATCTTTGATCGAGACGCCTATTCGGACAAGGACAGGGATTTCATCGAAGCCATCCTGAAGCGCATCGAAGGTGGTGAGATCGACAGCATTCATTTCGACCCCGAAGCCGAGCGCATTCCGACGGAAGCCGACTTCAACTCGCTCTTTTCATCCTTCGACATCGCCTGGGCGGCCTTCGAAGGCTTTCAAGGAAGCAGCGGCACGCTCAGCAAGGCGGCTGCATTCCATCTTCCCTGCATTGCCACCGCGGGCGAGTGCATCGGCCACCGCCTCGAGCACTTCCGCACCGGACTCACCATCCCTGAAGGCGATAGTGCCAAGGCCTTCGAGGCCATCGAGCACCTCCTTGCCGGAACCAACTGGGAGGGCAAGCCGCTCGACCCCGATTACGACGCCTTCAACGAAGCTCACAGCATCGAGCGCTTTGACCGAATCACCGCCGACTTGCTCAAAAACCGTTGATACGAAGAAGGAGCCTGTAACTTATGGGCGAAGAATCCAGCCAACAGATTCGGGAAATTTCATACGGCAACAGACTCTTAGGCAGTTCCCGAAAAGCTCGAAGATTCACTCAAAGAGCTCTTTCGAAAGCCCACTTTGACGGATCATCGACCGAAGAGTCCCGATGGGAATATCCTTTCTCGGATGAGGAACGATCACTGTGTGCCCGATGGTGTCCCGATACTTGGCGTGACTTCCCCGTTTCGATACAAAGTGGAAATCGTGTTCAGCGATGATGCGAATGAATTCGGTCGATGAGAGGCGCTTGGGCATCGTTCCCTGACCTCATGCAATGGACAACTCGCCGGAACTCACCTGACTGATCTTCGGAGTTGGCTCGTCGCTGTCTTCAAGGTAAAGCTCCACGGCTTCCTTGAGGTTTGCCAAGGCTTTCTGCTCGGTGCTGCCGAAGCTGGAGACATCGTAATCCAGACACTGAGCGACGAAGTCGTCATCCTCTCGGTGAAGGGTGTAGTGGATGGTCTTCATAAGGAAACCATGCCAAGAGCTTATCGATACCGCAAGGCGGGAGTTGGGCCCATCGAGGGTGGACACTACTACCCGGCCCCTCAGAGCCCTTGGAATGAATAGGCGGACAGGGTTGTCCGCGCTGCTCCTTACGCTTACCCAATCACCGCGTTCAGTGTCTCACTCGGACGCATCGCGGCCGAAGTCTTGGCGACGTCAGGTTGGTAGTAGCCACCGATATCGACCGGCTTGCCTTGGACGCCGATCAGTTCAGCTACGATCGCTTCTTCACCGGATGCCAACTGCCCGGCAATCGGGGCGAACTCCGCCTTGAGGTCGGCATCCTTGTCCTGCGCGGCAAGCGCCTCGGCCCAATAAAGCGCGAGATAAAAATGGGAACCGCGATTGTCGATGCCACCCAGTTTTCGAGTCGGTGACTTGTCGGTCAGCAGGAACTTGGTGGTCGCATCGTCAAGCGTGTCGGCAAGCACCTGCGCCTTGTCGTTGCCGTACTTTCCGGCGAGATGCTCGAGACTCACCACGAGCGCGAGGAACTCACCGAGCGAATCCCAACGAAGATAATTTTCTTCGACGAACTGCTGCACGTGTTTCGGAGCGGAGCCCCCGGCACCGGTTTCGAACAGACCGCCGCCATTCATCAGCGGCACGATCGAGAGCATCTTCGCGGAAGTGCCGACTTCGAGAATCGGGAAGAGATCGGTGAGGTAGTCGCGCAGCACGTTTCCGGTCACGGAAATGGTGTCTTCGCCGTTTTTCAGACGCTCGCAGGTGAAGGTTGCGGCCTCTTCCGGCGACATGATCAGAATTTCGAGACCATCGGTGTCGTGATCACCCAGGTACTGACCGACCTTCTTGATCAGTTCGGCATCGTGAGCCCGGTTTTCATCGAGCCAGAAAACCGCCGGAGTATTCGAAGCACGGGCACGGGTGACGGCGAGCTTCACCCAATCCTGAATCGGCGCATCCTTCGCCTGGCAGGCACGCCAGAGGTCGCCGGCCTCGACATCGTGTTCGAGCAAGGTCGCCCCGCTGCTGTCAACCACGCGGATGCTTCCTTTCCCCGGAGCTTGGAAAGTCTTGTCGTGCGAACCGTATTCCTCGGCTTTCTGAGCCATCAGACCGACGTTTGGTACGGTCCCCATCGTAGTTGGATCGAAAGCACCGTTCTCGCGGCAGAAATCGATCGTCGCCTGATAGACACCGGCGTAGGACGAGTCGGGAATCACCGCGAGGGTATCCTGACGTTTGCCATCGGCATCCCACATTTTCCCGGAATCGCGGATCATCGCCGGCATCGAAGCATCAATGATGATGTCGCTCGGAACATGAAGATTGGTGATGCCCTTGTCGGAGTTGACCATCGCCAGCGCCGGACCGTGCTCGTAGCAGGCCTTGATATCGGCCTCGATCGCCGCTTTCTTTTCGGCGGGAAGCTTGTCGAGTTTGGCAATCAGATCGCCGAAGCCATTGTTGAAATCAACGCCAAGCTGATCGATCTCCGCACCGTGTTTGGTCAGCAGGTCACGGAAGAAAACACGCACGCAGTGACCAAAAATAATCGGATCCGAGACCTTCATCATCGTTGCCTTCATGTGCAGCGAGAAGAGGACGCCCTCTTCCTTGGCACGGGCGATCTGCTCACCCAGAAAAGTAATGAGCGCCTGCTTGCGCATCACCGTCGCATCGAGGACCTCACCCTCAAGCAGAGGGGCGGCATCCTTGAGCGTCGTGACGGTTCCGTCTTCGGCGACAAACTCAATCTTGAAAGTCGTTGCCTCCCCGATGGTCACTGACTTTTCGTTCGAAGCGAAGTCGTCCTTGCCCATGGTTGCGACCTTCGTCTTCGAGTCCTTTGACCAGGCACCCATGCGGTGGGGATTTGCCTTGGCGTACTCCTTGACGGCCTTCGGCGCGCGACGATCGGAGTTTCCTTCGCGCAACACGGGGTTCACGGCGCTGCCCTTGACCTTGTCGTAGCGGGAGCGGATGTCCTTTTCTTCGTCGGTCGAAGGCTCATCCGGAAAATCGGGGAGCGCGTAGCCCTGCGACTGGAGCTCGACGATGCAGGCCTTGAGCTGGGGCACCGAGGCGGAAACGTTCGGCAACTTGATGATGTTCGCTTCAGGAGTCTTGGCGAGATCGCCCAGTTCGGAGAGCGCGTCGCCGATCCGCTGATCTTCCTTCAGGAATTCGGGGAACTGGGAAATGATCCTTCCAGCCAGGGAGATGTCGCGGGTTTCTACGGCGATGCCCGAGGACGAAGTGAATTTCCGGATGATCGGAAGCAGCGAATGAGTGGCGAGCGCGGGCGCTTCGTCGGTCTGGGTGTAGATGATGGTGGGAACCTGGGACATAATGGCAGCCGGACTGGTTGGGTCGGGCGAGCGTTTAGTGCACACGGCGTGCCGGGTCAAAGGATTTGCCCTCTGGGTAAGACAAGATTCACCGCTTCTCCCCAAGCCGCCGACGGCACCTGGCCGATCGGCTGTCCCGGCCCCGATCTACGGCCGCTTGAGGATCATCGTGCCTCGATCGCCCTTGGATTCGTAGGTCGCCTTGAAATTCTCAGCCGTCACTTTTCCCTGAACCGAGTAGGTCCCAAAGCCCGCCGGCAGCTCCATATTCGCGTCCAGCACCAGGTTGCCCTCGGCGTCAGGCACCGTCGCAACCGTATGGACGTAGTCGCCAAAATTCACCAAGCCCCACCCGGCTCGATAGCGGAAATCGTAGTGGCCTGGTTTCTCTTCGGTCGGATGGACGAGGCACCACAGCGGCCCCTGATGCCCGTTGACCTCGCTTTTCCACTCGCCGATCCACGGACCTTCAGGCGAAGTCGCGGGCTTCGGATAGGTCGCCGTCTCTTTGGCGAAGTCCCGGGCGTAGGTCCCCGGCATGCAAGAGGAGAAGGGCAAGGCGAGCAGCGGAATGAGGAGAAGACGGTGCATGGTTCTGATGGTCTCTACTGAAGATTCACTCAAGACCTGTCGTGAGTCCAACGCCGATCCGCGAAAAGAACTCCACTCGAAGACAGTGACCAGCCACCCGGCGGCAGCGATAGCGGCACCCTTGGCGGTGACTATTCCGCTCCCGGCAAGCTTTCCGCCTTCAAGCGAACCACCTCCATCCCCAGCGGGCTGCGCGGCCGCTCGCCATCGGCTCGGTAGAACACCACGATACTATGATGGCCGGGTGGCTGTTCGAGCGATCGGGAAACCAGCCGCTGCAAGGTGTTGCCCTGCGGCAGCCCGACCTGAAATCCCAAGGGCTTCCCGGGAGGCAAGGGACGTCTCAGGATTTTCAAGCGTGGCAGCGCGATCTTTTCCGAATCGTAGACCACCGCGACCGGGCCGGACGCAACATTGATCAAGCTGGCTTGCCCTGCCGGAAGCCGGGTCGACACGAGAAAAGAAGAAGGTTTCTCCCAGGTATTGTTCTCCGCCCCCCTCCACATGACGACGAGGAAGTCCCCGCTTTCAGGTCTCTGGATCCGATGCCAGGGCTCGCCGCCTGCTTCCGTGTCGGGCAGTCGCAGAACAAGCTGCCCAGCCCCTCCGGGCACGGTCACCGGCGCACTGATGTTCCCTATCCGGAGTCGCAAGAGACCACTTTCCTTCTCCGTCCCGTCCTTCGAAAGAGACATCACTGCCAGCGCCGACGGCGGCAGGCTCCCTGGAGGAGCGGGCAGTTGGTAGCGCACCCCATCACGAATTTCCTGACGAAACGGAGGCTCTTCTCCAACCGTCAGCAGACGCATCTGGCGTGGCGGTATCTTGGCAGGATTCGGCTCTTCTTCCGCACCAAGGCCAGGCAGACCGACTACCGCGGCTAAGAGAAAACATAGGAATCGCATGGGCACCAAACAATCAGACTTCGTCCGGGCGGAGCCAGCGGAATCCCGTGACGATGAAACGTCGACCGAAGTCACCCGCCTCACCCAGATCCGCGGAATTCAAGCCCGTCGCGTCCGGCTTCACCGGAATGGGAGTGCGCTGGACCACGGCCTCGCACCACGCGCGCGCCAGCACTTCGCCGGACGCGTTGGAAGTCTCGCCATAGGCACGGATGATGAAGCTATCGGATCGCGCGCTGAGGGCCGGTGCCAGCACTTGCAGCACATCACCCTGAGTCAGGAAACCCGGGGCACCCCACGCCTGACTCTCCGGCTTGAGGGTTTGCTCAAGCCGAGTGGCATCCCGGATGTTGTCGGGATGATCGTAATCCTCGAGCGGCTCCTGGTTGTTGATCGGATAGGCAGCGTTGAAGGACTCGTTGATGCCCGCCTTGTCGATCGCCGCTTGCAGGGCTCCCTTGCGGGAAAGCTCGTCCGTACCGAGACGCCGATTGACGAAGTCACTCATCGAAAGAAACGGACCGCGCAGCTTGACCTCCTCGACGATGGCGATGGCCAGCCTCTCGACTTCGCGATCATCGAGCATCCTGAATGATGTCCAAAGACCTCCCTGACCATCAGCGCCCACCCCGGCGTCCGGTCCAGCAACACGATCGAGCAGGCGCCCGAAAGGTGTTCCCTCGCCCCCAGCGGCACCACGGGTCGCCGCCAGCATCGCCTTCCACGCCTCGACACTCGTCGAGTTGATGTTGAAGGCACCGTCGACCGACAGGTGATAGGCCGCCCGATGGAAATCGTTGAGACGATCACCACTTGCCAGACCACGCGTGGAAGAAACCAAGCTCATGCGTCCGTTCGGGAGCGGATTGAGGGCAGGATCATCAGCAAATTTTCCTTTCGCCATGCGATCACCGCTGGAGACGAAGAAACGGTCCCAAAGGGCATGGTTCGCTTCGTAGGAAAGATCGTAAACCACGTGATCTTCTTCGGGGACGCCCTGCAGCATCGCGCGACCCGTCTTGGCCCAGTCATCCTTGCTGAGCGAGCGCTCGTCGTCAACGGACCAACCGATCACATCGGGATGGAAGCCTCCTTTCGCGTCCTCATCATCAGAACCGGAGGGTGGAATCGTGCGATTCGAGTTTTCCAAGCCGAGCCGGGGATCGATCAACGAGTTGCCGATCGCAAACGAAGGGTGCCAGACGAACTGGGAAATTTGGGCGTTCTGCAGTTGTCCGAGAGAAACGACTCCCGTCTCCTGGCGAGGCAGTTCGAACAAGACGTGGCTGCCTGAGCTTTCCTGCGGGAGCCCGAACGGATTGCCATGGTAGCGGCCGTCGCGAAAGACCGGTTCCTGACTTCCCCATCCAACGGCACTGTCCCCGAGATCTCTCGTGTACAAACCGAAGAACCAAGGTCCGCCACCTGATCCGCTACTTGGCAGCGTACCTCCAAGATTTTCCCAGGGTGAGCGGACGGAAAAAGCCGCTCTCGGGTTCCAGTTGGCGAAGAAGGCTTCTTGAAAAACCTGTTCCTGATCCGCGAGACCACCCGAGTTGAGGATATTTGACAGCGGCTCTTCAAACCAGCGCAGGCGAATGCCCTCGCGGGTCCGGGGATCTGGCTCCAGGGTCGGACTGGGGCTCGACTTGGACAATAGCTCAACATCCATCAAACGATCGTCGTCCCAGGCAATCCGCGGCTCCTTGCCGGCGCCATACTGGAGCGAGGCAGAAATGTACGATACTTGGGGTAGTTCGTCGAAACGATCAAAGGTGACCGGACCGCTTCCTTCCAGCTTCTTAACCACCACCCGCGTGTCGTCCGATTGATTCTCGACCCCATTGAAGTTATTCTTCCCGTCTCGGGCAATGCTACTCCAGATATAGATGGGCGCATGCCAGAAGCGGACAGGGCGCTTGTTTAGACCTCCACCGAGATCGGAAGCCGAGACATAATAGCTGCGCGAGGGGTCTGGAGCCACCTCACAGCTCAAGCGATTACTAGAAAGATCGTAAGAACCCGAATTGTAGACGCTGAGCCCATCATACTCGGCCGAACCCTCGGGCGAAAAAACGAGGCACTCGCCAGGACCGAAGCTTGTCGCCGGTACCATGAAGTAGTAGGAACCCATGTAGGGGTCATTGTAACCCGCCGAAGCCATCAACGGTGCCGCTTTGCCGGACTCCGCCTCATAGAACGAGGTGCTGCGCCCCCCTTCGAAGGAGATCCAGGGAGTCCGATCCTTCACCAGCCTCCCAAACCGATTGAAGTATTCGTTTTCCGTCCACATTTCCCAGCGTCCGTTTCCCTGAATCATGACCATCATGTCATCCGATCGCATCTCGACGTTGTAGGGATTCCAAAAAACCACCCGGGGATAGAGGTGATGCCTCATCTGATACTCCACCGGTGGCTCCTCGCTCAGAGGGTAGGTGCTGATCTGCACGAAATTGGACGCCTCGACCAAAACAGGATTGAGACTGGTTGTGGTATTTCCGATCAGTCGCACGGGGTTCTCATTGCATTGCGCGTAATCTTCGCTCTTACGCCCACCGTCCGCATCCGTGGCCGGCGCGCGGGCTGCGACTTCCCGGCCCGAGAAGGGGACGGCTTGCGTGACCCAATCCCTCAGCATCCCGAAACGGGGGCCGGCAAGTTGACGCCGGGTCACCAATCCGCCGCTGATCATCGACTCATCATCTCTCAGGCCCGGTCGATCGCCGAGACTGGAGATCTGGCCATCGCTCTCGAAGTAGGCGCTTAGATCGGACTTCAGTCCGCCATCGCGCACGTCCGTAAGAAGACCGCGAGACGAGGTGGTGAAATCGTGAAAGTGTTTCCGCGACCAATCCCGACTCCCAGCCCCGAGCAAGGCGACTGAATTGGGCGTCGCGAGCGAGCTTCTTTTGGCAGCCTCAAGCTCGATCCCCTTACCCATCAGCGCCGGTTCGGCATGCTGGGAAACCATCAATCGATAATGGCCTTCACCGGGCAGCAAAGGATCGACCTCCTCTTCGCCGTAGCGATCCGGAGTCGCCACGTTTGCCCGGACTCCAAGATCACCGGTCCACCAAGCCAGCCCGCCGCGTCGACCCTGCTGCTCATCGAGTTTCACCAGAGGCACCGTGACCATCGCCTCCGCGTCATCGACGGAGCCAGCCCCCACGAGTTCGACGCCCGCATCGCGGCCGAGCGGCACCGCCGGATCGCCCTCCCCACTCACCAACCACGAACGGACCTCTGACCTGGCATCCCAGCCTTCTTCATCGCGCCGATCAATCAAACTCCCGGTCTTCTCATCGCGGATCCAGTACGAGGAACCGTCGGCTGGCTGAGTCGACCACACTCCGGTCCAGTTCGGCGAGCCGGACTGATCCAGAATCCCCGCCGTGGCCGAGACGCGTTGATCCGGCCCCAGTTCGGCCTGGAGCTGCCCAATCGCGTGAATCAATGCCATGCGGGCATTCGCGCGGGCGGCCGCCAAATCCTGATCGGCCGTCGCTTTGCGCAATTCCACCGCCGACAGGCTCAAAAGGGCCACCACCACCAAAACCAGCAGCGACATCACCAGCATGCAAGCCAGCAAGGCAAAGCCACGCTGTTGCGTACGCGGAGAGCGCCTGACGGTTTCAGGGGGTTGCACGTGATATTTCTACACTGAAACGAGGAGAACGCGAGGCTTTTTGGATCACCCAACCCGTCAGGCCCTAGCCCTGCAGGATGCCTGTTTTTCCTCGATAAACCCGGCAGAACCCGCTCCTGGACTAGCGTATTGCCTTGAACGGGAGCGTCTGAAGCCAGCCCTCTGATACCGCACGGAATCCTCCGAAAATATTGACTTTCTCGCTGTTCTGAATGAAGGACAAGGGCTGCGAGCAGGTCTTGGATTCTGTCCCTGAAGGTTCGCGGCTTCGCAGCTTCATGACCGCTCGTTTCCCATTCAGGTTCCTCCTCGTTGGATTTCTCCCAGCCATCCTGCTCAACTCCTGTTCGCCATATCGGCACGAGCCGGTGAGGAAGGCGCAACCCGTCCTCTACGACTGGCGGGATGACCAGGGCCCGGGAGAAATTGAGATCCGGATCAGCCTTGCATCCCAACGCGCCTTCTACACGCGCGGCGATCGACCGATCGGATGGTCGTATGTGGCCACCGGGAAGGAAGGTCACCGAACACCGACAGGGACCTTCAAGATCACCGAAAAGATCGTCGATAAATATTCCAACGCCTACGGCTGGATCGAGGATGAGTTTGGCAATGTCGTCATCGGCGATGCCCAGCCAAGCACCCCTGTCCCCGAAGGCTGCGTCTACGTTCCCGCTCCAATGCCCTATTGGATGCGCCTCACGAATTGGGGCATTGGCATGCACGCGGGCATCATCCCCGAGCCAGGATTTCCCGCGTCACACGGCTGCATCCGCCTGCCCAAGACTCTCGCCCCAGTGCTTCACGATGCGGTCGACGTTGGCACGAAGGTCATCATCGAACCCTGAGCCGTTCCTCTTCTTACCCGGAACCCGCAGATAAATCCCATCGCACCAAGGTCCGATCCGTGCTAAAATCCCCTTGGAAGGACTCTAATTCTTCACCAAAGCGTTCTGCCTTTAACAAAAAACCTTCGAATTCCGTTCGTCAGCCCTCTCAGTTCATGCGTCGCCTGATTCCACTGCTTTTTCTTTCCTTGATGTCGACCGTCTCATCCGCCCCCCCGCTCGAAGCCTACCCCGCGGCCGAGAAAGGGATGGTTCGCCACGTGCTCCAGCTTCCAGCTGAAAAGGACGAAAGCCTCTACAAGGTTGAGCTCATCCTTGGCAAAACGGTCAAAACCGATGCCGCCAACAGCTACTTTTTCGGTGGTTTGATTGAAGCCAGATCGATTGAAGGCTGGGGCTACTCCTACCATATTCTGGAAAAAATCGGACCCATGGCTGGCACACTGATGGCTGCTCCACCAGAAGCACCTAAGGTTGAGCGCTTTATCGCAATCGGTGGCGATCCCTACCTGATCCGCTACAACAGCAAGCTTCCGGTGGTAGTCTATGCTCCTCAGGGAGTCGAGGTCCGCTACCGCCTGTGGCGAGCCGACGCTGACGCCACCGCAATGGAGAAAGGCTGAGCTGTTTCTTCGTGGATTTACGGATAAACAGCCGAAATTGAGACTTCACATGAGGTTGACCTCATTCCCATTACCCATTAGTAACCCGCCCGAATCTTATGTCTATGCTTCCTAAAATCCCCAAGCGAGTCGATTGGACCAATTCCGCTTTCCTTGGGGCGATCTGTCTGATCGCCCTGATCGGCACCCCAATCTACCTTTGGAAATACGATCTCCACCCGGTGCTGATCGGCATGACCGTCTTCTACCTGATCGCCACCGGTATGAGCATCACGCTTGGATACCACCGGCTCTTTTCCCACCTCTCGTTCAAAGCGAAGTGGCCCGTTCGTCTCTTCACCCTGGTCTTCGGCGCCTGCGCGTTTGAGAACTCCGCGCTCAACTGGTGCTCCGACCACCGCCGCCATCACAAGCACACCGACCACGACGACGATCCCTACGATATCTCCCAAGGTTTCTTCTGGGCCCACATCGGCTGGATTCTTTTCAAGCGGACACCCGAGCCACCGCTCGACAACGTCGCCGACCTCCGCAAGGACAAGTTGGTGATGTGGCAGCACAAGTGGGACAAGCTGATTGCCCTGACCGTCGGACTGCTTCTGCCCACCTTGGTCGGCTACCTTGTCGCCGGTCCTGTCGGCGCTCTCGGCGGATTCCTGATCGTCGGCACCTTCCGCATCTTCGTGGTCCAGCAGTGCACTTTCTTCATCAACTCGCTGTGCCACACCATCGGCAACCAGCCATACTCGACGAAGTGCAGCGCCCGCGACTCCTTCGTCATGTCCCTCGTCACCTACGGCGAAGGTTATCATAACTACCACCACGAGTTTCAACACGACTACCGCAACGGCGTGAAGCCATGGAATTTCGATCCCACCAAGTGGGCGATCTGGACCCTTTCAAAGCTCGGTCTGGCATCAAACCTGCGCCGCGTCCCCCACTCCCGGATCGTGCTTGCTGAAATGACCGAAGCCCGCCGCCGCGCCGAAGCCGAATTGGAACGCATCGCCGCCTCGGATGATGCCGCATGGCGCGAGTCAGCCACGGAAGCCCTTAACCAGCTCCTCGAAAGGCTTGCCGCCAGCTATCATGAACTCGAAGCCGCTCTGGCCAACAAGGTGGAGCTTTCGAAGAAGGCCCTCAGCCGCTGGCAGGTCGACACCCGTGAGTTTCTCGGACACCTTGCCGAAATCCGCGCCGAACGCCTCCCCGCCTTCGCTTGATTTTCAGCTCACCTTTTCATGCCGGTTCCGCCAACGCGGAACCGGCATTTTTTTGACCCAATGCTGGTCTGAATTCACCAAATCATCTACCTCCATCCCATGCCCCTCCTACCTCGGACGATTCTGGCCGCCCTCGGCTTGCTCCTCTTCTCATGCCAGAAGGAAGGCCCGGAAAACGTCGAGGTTTCTGCGCAAGAGAGTGCTGCGGAAACCATGCCCCCGCGGCCGAAGGGTCCGCTCGTCAAGTCCTCCGAATGCGCGGGCTGCCACAAGGAGGCCACCGAAGCGTGGAAGAAATCCCACCACGCCCTCGCCCACCGGGATTTCGGCAATGAGGTCGACGAGGAGGCCTTCGCCGGGTTCGAAGTCACCCTTGGCAATGCCAACTGGAAATTCACCGGAACCGCCGAGAACCCACGCATCGAATGGTCGCACACGGGAAGCGACGTCACCCAACCCGGCGACCCAAAGCCGAGCATGGTGATCGGGGTCGATCCACTCATCCAATACCTGCTGCACACGGGCGACGGTCGTTACCAGGTTCCCGACCTTGCTTGGGATCCGGTAAAGAAGGAATGGTTCAGCATTTACGGCGACGACCAGCGCAGCCCCGGCGAATGGGGCCACTGGACCGAGCGCGGCATGAACTGGAATTCGCAATGCGCCTACTGCCACTTTACCGGCCTTGAAAAGAAACATGACCCCGAGACCGATGGCTACCACACCACCTGGGTCGAACAGGGCGTCGGCTGCGCCCAATGCCATGGCCCATCGCGGGAAAATCACGGCAGCGACGAATGCATCATCGATCCCGCTCGGAAATACACGAAAAAGCAATGGATGGAGTCCTGTGCCACCTGTCACGCCCGCCGCGGCGAGTTCGATGAGAAATTCTCGATCGGTGACGACTTCAATAACCACTACTCACTGGCGCTCCCGAGCCAACCCGGTCTCTGGTATCCCGACGGTCAGCAGCTCGACGAGGTCTACAAATACAATTCCTTCCTCCTCTCCCGGATGGGCCACAAGGGCATCGCTTGCACCGATTGCCACGACCCGCATGAAGCAAATCCGATCGGCGGCGAAGTCGCGGTCCGCTCGAACGCCCTCTGCATGACCTGCCACGGCGGTGGTGCCAACGAAGCCACCGTCATCAACCCCGTCGAGCACAGCTTCCATGCTCCGGGCACGTCAGGAGCCAGCTGCGTCGACTGCCACATGCCCAAGCGCACCTACATGGGCCGCGACCCGCGCAGTGATCATCGCTTTCCCCGCCCGGATCCCCTCCTCACCAAAGAGCTCGGCACCCCGAATGCCTGCAACGACTGTCACTCGGACAAGGGCCTCGATTGGCAGATCGAATGGACCCACAAGTGGTATGGCGAGGACATGAACGCCGTCGGCCGCAAGCGCACGCGTGCCGTCCACGCCGCCAACGAACAACGACCCGGCGCTCTCGACCTGCTGATCGAAAGCTTCGACGTCGAGGAGATCGATGCCTGGCAGGCGACCCTGCTCCGCTTGATGGCACCCTGGGCCTCCGACAGCCGCGTCGTCCAACGCGCCAACCGCAGCGCCAACGATGGCGGGCCGCTCGCCCGCACCGCAGCGGCGCTGCTCATCGGCCGCCGCGGCGACCAGGGCCCGATGCTGGAAAAGCTGCTCACCGACCCGATCAAAGCCGTACGCGTCGAAGCCGCCTGGTCGTCACTGGAGAATCTTTCAATCGATCATCCGGTCTTCGCCGAGATTTCGGCGATGGCTGACCACCAGTCCGATCAACCCACCGGCGCCATGACCATGGCTCGCCTCGCCGTCAAACGCGGCGACATCCCTGACGCCGAAAAGTGGTTCCAGCGCGCCGCCAAATGGGACCCCAGCTCGCCCGTCCCGCGCCGCGACCTCGCCGTCTTCCTGAGCGGGATCGGCCGGACCGGTGACTCGCTGCAATGGCTCGAGGAAGCCGCCAGACTTGCACCGGACAACGCGGAGATCCCCTATCTTTCGGCGCTCGCCCAAGCAGAGGTCGGCAATCCCGCCAAGGCCGCCGAGCTGCTGACCGAAGCCGTCCGCATCCAGCCGGACTTCGCCCGCGCTTGGTATAACTTGGGACTTCTCCAAAACAGCCAAGGCCAGCCACAGGATGCCGTCAACAGCCTGCAACGAGCCGCCGCACTGGAACCAACCAACCCCGATGCCCCCTACGCGATGGCCACCATCTACCTGCGCATGGGCAACGCGGAATATGCGATCAACTCCGCCCAGGAAGCGGTCCGCCGACAACCCGATCACCCGCAAGCCACTCAATTCCTGCGGCAGCTGGGACAGTGATTTCAGGCAACGCGAAACGCAGCGCTGATGATTTGCCTTTTGGGAACTCTCTTCCCATGGTGGTGATATGAAAAGCCTGTCCTCCGGGAAGCTCGCCAAACTTCTGCAGTCGGACTCCCCGCCACGAGTGCTCGACGTCCGCCTCGCCGACGATCATCAAGCCATCCGCATTCCCGGATCGGTCCACAACTGCGTCTTTGAAATCGCCTTCCGCGAGCGGCTGCCGGAATCAGCTCCCGACAAGCAGCAGGCCATCGTGATCTATGGCGCTTCCGAAAAGAGTGCCGAAGCGGGAATGGCCGCCGAAAAGCTCGAGCGGGCCGGCTACACCGAGGTGCTCGTCCTCAAGGGAGGCATCCGCTCGTGGCACGACGACGACCATCCCGTCGAGCAAGGCCCGTCACCCGCCGCCGATCCGAGCCCTCCCCACGGCCGCTTCGATCTCAATCTCGACGAATGCCGCCTCGAATGGATCGGCCGCAACCTCATCAACCGCCATTACGGCACCGTCGACCTCAGCTCAGGTCATCTCGATTTCAAAAAGGGCGACCTGACCGGCGGTTGCATGGAGTTTGACTTCAAGACGCTCAAGTGCGCCGACCTCGCCGACACCGAACTCCACGACGTGTTGATCCGGCACCTTCAGGACCATGATTTCCTCGATGTCGAAAAACATCCCACCGGACGCCTGGTGATCACCTCATCCTTCCACGTGCCGGACGCCACGCCCGGCAGCCCGAACCTGATGATCAAGGCCGAGCTGACCCTGCGCGGCAAAACCAAACCGATCGAGTTCACCGCCACCGGAGGTCCCGGTCCGGATGGCAACCCGGCCGCCCAAGCCGCCTTCTCCATCGACCGAACCGAATGGGGAATCCTCTACGGCTCCGGCCGCTTTTTTGACCGACTCGCCGGCCACCTGGTCAACGATCTGGTCGAATTTCAGGCAAGAATTCTGACCAAAAGCCCCGATTCAACCGAATAGTTCGTCCTTCGCAAAAGCGATCCCGGCATTCCGATCCGCTTCGCTCTCGGCGTGGTGCCAATCCGTCGGCTCGTGCTGACAGGCGCAGGCGACCTCGACACCAAGTTGCCGCATCGCAGCGATCGCCACCTCGGGGGTGTTGCAATCCCGGCTGAGATGGCCGAGCACGACCCGCTTCAGGCCCGCTGGCACCAGTTCCTTGATCAAAGCCGCCGCCTGGGCATTCGAAAGATGTCCGTGCCGCGAGGCGATCCGTTGTTTTGTCGACCACGGACGTTTGGTGTCCGCCTCCAGCAATTCATCGTCGTAATTGGCTTCGATGAAAAGCGCCTGAACCCCACTGAGAAGGTCGCGAACCCGCTGGGTGACGTGCCCGGCATCACTGAGCAGGCCGATCGCGCGACCATCCCGGCGAAAGACGAATCCCACCGGCTCGACCGCATCGTGCGGCACCGCAAAAGACTCGATCTCGAGATCGCCGATCCCAAAGCACGATCCGCTTTCAAAAAGCTTCCAGCTGATCGGTCCGAGGTTTTCCCGCACGACATGACTGGTCGATGGCGTCGCAAAAACCGGCACCGCCAGCGACTTCATCAGCACCCGCAGACCCGACACATGGTCACCGTGCTCATGGGTGAGCAAAATGCCATCGAGGGCACCGGGATCGATTCCGATCCGCCGCATGCGCAGCAGCAGTTGCTTGGCGGACAGGCCGGCATCGATCAGCACCCGGGTTCCACCGGATTCGACGACGGCCGCGTTCCCGCCACTCCCACTTCCCAAAACCGCGAAACGCATGGCCAGAGAGTGGAATGGACCATCCCGGGATTGAAAGCTGAAACCAGCGCGCCATGATGCTTTCAGGTTTGAAGCGAATCCGGATCATCCATCGACTACGCGTGGCGATCGCCCTGTTGGGCTTTCTGGCCGTGTTGACGGCGGTCGGCGGCCTTTGGTGGGCAAACCACACCGGCCTCCCGGAAGCGTGGCGCACGAAAATCGAGGAAGCCCTCTCCGCGCGGGGACTTCATGCCGATGTCGCCAGCCTCCGCTACCGCCCGCTGCGCGGCATCGAAGCCGGCGAGATCGTGATCTATGCCGATAGCTCCCGCCACCGGGTGGTCGCCCGGATGCACGAGCTGCTGCTCGACGTCGACCGCACCCGCCTTTCCCGTGGGGAAGTCGAAATTGACCGGATCGATCTGGCCGGAGCCCGGATCTCGCTGGCGGCCGATCCGATGATCCCCGATTCCGAGACCCTCGAAATCACCCAGGCCGAAGGCCGGATCCAGATGTCAAAAGGACGCCAGGTCGAGATCAAGAATGCCAGTGGCATGGTCGGAGGCGTTCGCCTTGAGTTTGATGGACTGATCAAACGCTACCTTCCGCGTCCCCACCCGACGCCCGATGAAATCGAGCTGGCTCGGGCCCAGCGCCGCAAACTTTTCAATACGATCATCGAGGCGCTCGAAAAGTGGGGCCCCGAAAGTAGCAAACCTCCGGTCATCCGAATCAAGGCCAGCGGTGACCTCGAGGAGCCTTCAACCATGCGCGCGACCATCGAAGTCCAGGGAACCGGCCTGAAAACCCACGCTCTGATAATCAATTCCCTCAACATCCAGGCGGAGTTGCGCGGCTCAACCATCGCCGTTCACGAGGCCGATCTCAGGACTCAAAATGGCCACCTTTTGGGTAGACTGGAGTTTGATACCTGGAGACGCACCGGAAGCTTCGAGATGAACTCGAGTCTTGACATCACCGCCTTGCTTCAAAGCCTCGATCTTCCGCTTCCCGAGCGGATGCCAGACTTGGGCAAAGCACCATCCATCGGCGCGAGTGGCACATTCGCCGAAGTCGACGACCAATGGAAGCTGAAGCTCATGGGGCAGTTCGACCTCACCGAACCCCACTTCGAGCACCTCTCCGCCGACCGGGTTGCCAGCGCCTTCTCATGGGATGGCAGCCAGCTATTCCTCGATGACCTCAGAATCGAGGACGGCAAGCAGGCTCTTGATGGCCGGGTGTTCGTGACGCCGGAAAAGGTCCTCTACGAGGCCAAGACCGATCTTCCCCCATCGTTCTGGCAGAACGCGGTCAGGATCCAGCCGCTTGGCACCATCCTGAATACTTTCACCGCCACGCCTGACACCACCGTCGCCATCGACTTCAGGGGCTCGGCTGTTCCCGGCGACAAACACGCCTGGACCTTCGAGGGCAACGCGGCCGCGACCAATATCAGCTACCGAGGCGTTCCCGCGAACCGCGCGCGGGTCACCCTCGATCTCAGCCACGAACGTCTCGACTTTATCGACGGCGAAGTGGAATTCGATTATCGCGACTACCCGCTGCGCATCGCCCACGGTGGCCCCGCCACCGGTGACATCTCCGTCGACCTCATCCGCTACGATCGCGAACCCGGAACCGTGACCATCCGCAAACTGACGGGTGCGGCGTGGCCGGGTCCGATCGTCCGCACCTTCCTGCCGTCGCTTGCCGAAAATCTCGAGAAATACGGCTTTCATAGTAATCCAGGTCTCAAGGCGGATGGCGTCATTGGAGTGAAACACGGAATTCCGAAAACCGATCTCACCGTTCGTTTCGCGACCAGGAAAAATGCGGACTACGAATTTCTCGGAGCTCTTCTCGAAGCAGAAGCCCCTCAAGGTACCGTTCGCGTCCTGCCGGAAAAGGTCGAGATCAGCGACTTGAGCTTCGGACTCTTCGGCGGTCTCGTTCGCGGCACGCTCGCCAGTCGCACACAGGGCGAGTCGCGCGTTTCCGGCGAACTCGACTGGACCCGAATCTCGCTGCCGGGCCTCGCCAAAGCCTACGAATTCGAAAGCCAGCCCAAAGGCCAGGTCACAGGACGTCTCGACTTCACCCTGCTCGGCCAGAATGTCTCCGGGCTGAGCGGCGCCGGCCATATCGCTTTGGAAAATGGTGAACTCTTCGAAGTCCCCATCTTCGGACCTCTTTCCACCGTCATCTCCGCCGTCCTCGGGCGGCGACAGGCGGGATTCCAGGAAGCCAATGAGGCATTTTGCACCTTTAGTCTGGAGAAGGGCATCTTGAACACCCTCGATTTCCGCACTGCCACCTCCTCGATCGTCCTCACGGGTGACGCCATCGTCGATTTGGGCAAAAAAACCATGCAGATGACCGTGCGCATGAATGCTCGCGGCCTGTTCGGAGTGATCACCCTGCCGCTGCGCCCCCTCTATGGATTTTTCCAATTTCGCGGAATTGGCCCGATTGAAGAACCCGAGTGGACCAAAGTCATGTTCACCAAAGCACCCGCCCAGCAGGAAGAAACGCTGCTCGAGCCACCCAAGGCTCTCCGCATAAACCCGGTCAAGAAGAACTGATCTCACCAGCCGTCGCGCCCGGCTCGATTCCCAAAAAGTCATGCCTTGCACGGCTACTGCTTCAGTGGCACTCTTCCTTTGGAGATTTTCTCCTATTCAACTCTCAACCTATCCCGACCATGTCAGACAATTTCGCCAAACCACAGTCCATCGACCCTGAAGCCGCCTTTTCTCCGAATCCCTCCCCTTCCGTTTCCAAGGCTGCGGACGATCTCCGCGCCGCTGCCGGTGAACGCGCCAGGGAAGTGGCTCACGACACCGCCGAACAAGCCAAGGCACTCAAGTCCAAAGCCATTGAGTCCGCTCAGCAATTCCGAGATGTCGCGACGGACAAAGCCCAGGCCCTCAAGGCCACCGCGACCGAAAAGGCCACCGCATTTCGACACGCCGCCGAAGAGAAAGCCACCCATCTGCGCACCGTTGCTGACGAGCAGTGGCACCAGACGCGCGACAAGGCCAAGGACATCCACATCACCACCGAGGACTACATCCGTGAAAATCCGACGAAGTGTGTCCTTGGTGCTCTCGGTGTCGGCTTCTTGATCGGCCTGATTTCGCGCCGCTAAACAAGCCGCCGTGCCGAATCCCCCTCAGCGCCTTCGATCCCATGTCGGAGCGCGCCCGGTTTCGTAGATCCATGAGTGACGACGCTCCCGAATCCCCACCTCACCAGAATCCTCAGGACGAGGGCTGGGCGGCTGCGGCCACCACTTTCATCACGGCAAGGATTGATCTGCTCAAGTATGAAGCCCGGGACGCCGGCCAAGAGGCGCTCAAGCGGGGCGCGCTCCTTGCCCTCATCCTCTTTTGCGCAATCTTCTTCTGGTGCCTCCTTACCGTGGGCCTCATCGGCTGGATTTCAATGAGCCAAGACTGGCCATGGTATGCCGTCACCCTCGTCTTCGCCGGGCTCTACCTGCTGACGGCCATCATCGCCGGAGTATTGCTCAAGAAACCGACCGCCCCTCCCTTCCCCCTCACACGCGCCGAACTTTCAAAAGATCAAGCATGGCTCGAGACCCTAAAGAACGACCCGAAATCGCAGAACTGATCCGGCGCATTGAGGGTTCCCGCGGCAGTGTGGAGACTCAGGTCGCCCAACTCCGGCGCACGCTCGATATTCCCTCCAGAATCAAGCATTCCGTCTCACACAACCCGCTTGCCTGGTTCGGCAGCTCAATGGGTGTGGGTCTGCTCGCCAGCCGGGTTTTCCGTCGCAGAAAAAAGGCGAAACCCAAGGCCAAGGGAATCATTGGACTCCTCACCGCCGCATTGCTCACCATGATCAAGCCTGCCATCCGAGGATTGATCGTGGGGGAGTTACAACGTCGACTCAAAGGCCATACCGGATGGCCCCATCCCTCACAGGAGACACACTTGCCGCTTTCCAAGTCTCCGTCCCGTCCCTCTAACTAAACCCAATCATGTCTGAACACACAGTGCTCGAGCACGTCGACCAGTATCTCCGCCTTGGTCGCGAATACGGTTGCTCCGATGTCCACCTTGCTGCGACCTTCCCGCCCGCCTGGCGGCGATTCGGCCAGCTTCAGCCCATTTGGGACGATCACGACCCGCTCACCGCTGAGGACACCGAGCGCCTCGTGCGTTCATTCCTTCAGGATCGCGAATGGGAACGCCTTCAGGAAAAAGGCGATGTCGACTTCGCCTACGCCAATGAAGAAGGCCGCTTCCGGGCTTCCGTCGTCAAACAACGGCTCGGCCTCGACATGGTCTTCCGGATCATCGACTCGACCATCCGGAGCATGGAGGACCTCAAGCTGCCGATGGATCACCTCCTACCGCTGACCCGGTATCAAAACGGACTGATCCTCGTCACCGGTGCCGTGGGTTCAGGAAAATCCACCACGCTCGCCGCGCTTGTCGATTTCATCAATTCCGACCGCGAGGACCACATCCTCACGCTTGAAGATCCCATCGAATACGTTTTCGAGTCCAAGGGCTGCCACGTCAACCAACGCGAAGTCCACCTGCATACCGAATCCTTCGCCAAGGCATTGCGCGGCGCCCTGCGGGAAGATCCCGACGTCATCATGGTCGGAGAAATGCGCGACCTTGAAACGATCCAGCTCGCCCTCACCGCGGCGGAAACCGGTCACCTCGTCCTCGGCACCCTCCACACCGGAAACGGTCCGCGGACGCTCGACCGGATCCTCGACGTTTTCCCAACCGATCAGCGCGAACAGATCCGCATCATGGTTTCCGAGTCGCTGCGTGGCGTCCTTTCCCAACAGCTCGTACCACGCGCCGATGGCGAAGGCCGGGTGATGGCGCTCGAGTTGCTCGTCAATACAGCCGCCGTCTCCAACTGCATTCGCGAAGGCAAAACCTTCATGCTTCCGGGTGTCATGCAGACGGGTAAGAACGTCGGCATGATCACCATGGACGAATCGCTCAGACAACTCTACATCAAGGGTCTGATTACCAAGGATGAGGCCATGTATCGCTCCGAAGACAAGGTCCAGATGGAGGCCTTCTTTCAATCCTGAAAAACCCTCCAACCCAGAATCATCATGGCCGAAATCGACCGCCTCTTCCAACACCTCGTCGCCACCGGAGGGTCCGACCTCCACCTTTCCGAGGGGCAACCACCCAAGACCCGAGTCCACGGGGCCGTCACCCCCATCGAAGGCGAGGAGGTCCTGGAGCACGACCTCATCCACCGGATGCTCAAGGAGATCTGTGATCCGAAGGCATGGGAAATCTACATGGAATCCGGCGACCTCGACTTCGCTTACTCGATGGATGAGGAGTCGCGTTTCCGCTGCAACTACCTCAAACAAAACCACGGCCTCGCCGCCGTCTTCCGACTGATCCCCACCGAGATCATGTCGCTCGAACAACTGGGGGTGCCGGAGGTCGTCAAGCGCTTCGCCCACATCCGCTCCGGCCTGATCCTCGTCACCGGCCCGACCGGCTCGGGCAAGTCCACCACCCTTGCGGCACTGCTCGACTACATCAATTCGAACTACAGCCGCCACATCATCACCGTCGAGGAGCCGATCGAGTTCGTCCATAAGAACAAAAAATCAATCCTCACCCAGCGTGAGGTGCCGATCCAGACCCCATCATTCTCCGACGGCCTGAGAGCTGCCCTGCGTGAAGATGCCGATATCGTGCTGGTCGGTGAGATGCGGGACTTGGAAACCATTTCGCTCGCCCTGACCGCGGCCGAGACCGGCCTGCTCGTATTCGGAACCCTCCACACGAACAACGCCCGCAAAACAGTCGACCGGATTGTCGACGTTTTCCCCGCCGACCAGCAGTCCCAGGTGCGGACCATGCTCGCTGCCTCGCTCCGCGGAGTGCTCGCCCAGCTTCTCTGCAAGCGGATCGACAAGCCCGGACGCACGGCGGTCCACGAAATCATGTTCGCGACGCCTGCTGTGTCCGCGATCATTCGTGAAGGAGCCACCCAGAAGCTTTACGATGTCATTACGGGCGGCAAAAGCGAAGGCATGCAGTTCATGGATGAAGCCATCTGGGCCAAACTTCAGGCCGGCATGATCTCTCCGGAGGAAGCCTACATGAAGGCGATCGACAAAACTCGCTTCAAGAAGTTCCTGCCTCCTGCACAAGCCCATTTGGGTGACGCTTCGGGTGAGAGCCCGATGGACCACTAGTCATCGATTTTCATGAAGGTCGGGGCATTGACGCTTTTCCCCTTATTCGATAAACCCAGCTGTCAAGACGGCTGATCCAATCGATGACCTCCGGCGTAATCTCATTCTCCTGCCCTTCCTGCGGCGTCCGGCTCACGGTACCGGATTCGATGGCGGGCATTTCGGGCCCTTGCCCCAAATGCTCGGCTACCATCCAAGCCCCCAATCCCGTCGTCGCTGAGACCGCACGCCAAGTCGCGACGGAGCTCCCGGTTGCCGTCCCCTCTCCAGTCTCCTCCTTCCCGGCGCCCGCTCCAGCCCCTGCTCCGATCACCCCGCCGGTCCCCCAGCAGCCGGTTGAAATTCCTGCCGGAAACATCCGACCTGAACCACGAGCGATTCCTGAACGTCAGGTGAGCAAGGCGATCGCCACACGCCACACCACGCGTGACGAATCCCGGAGAAGGAGCCAAACCGCCCCAACTCGAAGTCGATCACGCTCGGCAGATATCGGACTTGGTATTAGCCGCGTCCTCATCCCGCTCTTTTTCATCATCGCTGGCGGCACGATCGTCTACATGCTCTGCTACCACTTCCTCCCGGGCGGCCCGGGTGAGACGCTCCGCCGCATCTCCAAGCCGCCACCGGGTTCACCGCCGAAAGTCCAACCCATCTATCCCGAAAAACCGGCTGCCGCCAAAAATATTCCCGCCGCGGAATCGCCCACGATTTCGAGCGGAGCGGTTCCCGACGCACCCCCGATTTCTGCCGACGGTGCCACAGCCATCCGAGCGGAGCAGGTGCTTGACGAGTTCCTCGCCACCTCCCTGCTTGATGAGCGCCTCGGTCTGATCGATCCCCCGTTGTCCGTCGCTGAGCTCGAAGGCACGATTCTCGATATGCCGCTACCTGAGGTGATCAACGTTTCCCCGGAGACACCCTCCTTCGACCCCGTCGAAAACCTCGGTGATTTCCCCTTCCGGGTGTCCTTCCAAGGTGGAGAGGGTTCCATCGTCGAATACACGGTACTCGTCCGTCAGCGGGCTGATCTCGAACCCAAGGTGGTGGTCGGCCCCTTCCTCGATCTTGTCGGCGGAAGACTTGAACGATTCGCCTCCACCCCCACCGAAGGTGCCCAGACTTTCAACGTCATCATGGAGGCCATGCCCCGCTGCTTCGAAGAAAACATCCCCAACCCGAGCAAGAAGTTCACCTACAAGTTGTCCGGAAGCAACGTCGGCCGCGCCATCGCACGAGCCTACGCCAGCCTGAACTCCAGCCTCGCCGAGCAACTCTGGACACCGGATTCACGGATCCGCTGGGGAAAGAGGATTCGCGCTACCGTGACGCTCCAATGGAACACCCGGGAGGATCCCAGCCAGCCCTACATCGAGCTGATGGAAATCAAGGGCTTGGACTGGAACTCGTAACCAGCCCGGCCTTTCTCAGCGCGGTCATCCCCCCGTGCAGCACGAGGATTTCACCCGCAACGAAGTCCCGATACTCGCCCTCGAGCTGCTTGCTCAAATCATGGCTCACCGAGCAGTGAACGTCGTCGCAGTAGACGATCACACGACTCGCTCCAAACAAGACGTCCTGATGCCGGATGATCTGATCACCCAGGGCCTCATCCGACTGCATGGTGATGTTGATCGAGTCCGGCATCCGTTCCGCACGCCAAACTTCCGTCGGCCGTGCATCGATCCACACCATGCCCTCATCGCCGTCCTTCAATACCTGTGCGAGCGCGATTTCCCCTTCTTTCAAGGGCACCTGCTCAAGCTCCTTGTCGGGATCCGCCGAAGGCTTGCCCTCGATCAGCCAGTTGCCCAAACCCGCCACCAGCGCGACGGCGGTGATCAATCCAAGTTCGGTGACGCTTTTCATGGCTTAGGCTGTTAGGGACTTCCCACCGGGCTCCTCACAATCGTGTAGGCGCGCTGGGTCTTGTGACGCGCGATCTCACAATCCGTTTCAATGCTGATCAAACCAATCCGCTGCTCGTCGGTATTGGTGGGTGTTACCTCAAGCTCATAGCTTTTCCCTTCCTCGAGCGTCTTCAGCTCGACCTTGAAGTTGGGATTGGCGCAACTCACCGACTTCACCCGAATGGGTTCATCGTGCTTCATGGTGACGGCAATCGTCTGGCTCTTGGCTTCTTCACCAACATTCCAACGGAGCGTCTTTGGCTCAACGTCCACCAGCACCGGAATGTGAATCCGCGCTGTTAGCGTCACCGACGGTGCGTCTTCGGGATCATCATTCAGCCAAATTTGAACCGCCTTATCGACCGTGCCGGTAAAGTTCGCCATGTCGAACACCCCGCGAATCACGCCCTTCTCTCCGGGGGCATAGCTGAGTTTGCCTCCCTTGACCTGGACGGTCATGCAGGAACAGGTCGCGTTGTATTTGGCAATCGAGACATCCTCCCCGCTCTTGTTTTCAAAATTGAAATCCGCCGTCACCCGACGCCCATCAAGTGGCACCTCCACTTCCTCAAGCACCTTCTCAAAGGACAACTCCCCGGCCATTCCCTGCAAGGTCAGGCCGAGAAAAAACAGCAGCAACATTCTCATTGGAAACACTATTGGCCCTTGCTTGGCGCCGGCGCAAGCTCGACCGAGACAATCATCCGTCCACCCCGCCATTCCGGTCCCAGCACCACCACCGGCTTGCCAATCTTCAGCACCACCCCCGATTTAAGGATCTTCTTGCGACTCAACCAGAGCTCCAGATCAATCCTTACCGAATCCTTCGACAAGCGGCTCTGAACCTCGAAGCGACACAGGATTTCGTCACTCCCACCGATCGGCTGCGCCCAGTTCTCATAACTGCGGAACAGCGGTTTGGAATCCGATCCCAACAAGCGGTAGTGCTCGAATTTCAAACTCTCTTTCGCCGCCAGCCACTTGGCCGTCTCCTCGGAAACCGGCTCCGCCTTTTCACCCGCCACTTCCGGATCGCCATCCGTGCCGTGATAAACCAGCACCCGGACCTTGGCGATCTCGTCACGACCCGGATCAGCAGCCAGTCCATTCAAGGACATCAGCAAACCCAGCAGCAGTATCATGCAAGATCTCATCGGGAATCACGGGATACCGTGCGAGGCCCTTCCTTTTCGAGCACCGCCGTTTCTGGGATTTCCCAACTATCGGGAATCGCAGCGACTCCAGCCAAGACAATGACCGTCGCATCATCCTCCGCCATGTACTCCGCCTTGACCCCCTTCGATGGCGTGTAGAGGACCGGTGCCAGCGTCGCCACTGGTACCGCCACCTCATCGAGTGCGGCCTCAGGGCCCCCGCGTCCAATCACAAATCCGAACACCATCCCCGCCGCAGCCGCAGCCGGCATGAACCACGCCCAGCGTGGCGTGCCCTTCGCAGGCACCACTTCAGGCAGGCTCTGAGGCACCTCCTGAATCTCGATCTCCCGCCGGATACGCGCGTTGAAAAACTCCGCATGCGGGACCTCTTCGCTGGCTGGCAGGACGCCCGCCGACAAGGATTTCCAAGATCGTGCCTGCTCACGCCGTTCCACCCACTCGGCTTGCGTCGATGCCCACGCATCCACCGAGCTCAGCGATTCACCATTCAATTCGTCCTCGACCCACAGGGCCAGCAATTCGTCATCGGGCTTCGTATTCATCCTTCAGCAGGGTTTGTAGTTTCTGGCGGGCGTAATGGAGCCGGCTCATCACCGTCCCAATCGAACAATCCATGACTTCGGCAATTTCCTTATACGCCAGTCCTTGAACATCTTTCAACACCACGACCTCGCGATGTTGCGGGGAAAGCTGGCCCAAAGCGGCCTCGATCTTGTCGCGGAGCTCGCCGCCGACCAACTCGTCATCAGGGGCCCGCTCCATGTTTGGAGTGGTCATCGAGGCCGGATCAATCCGTTCTTCGCCAAAAATCTCGTCATTCAACTCCCCACCCGATTCCGGACGCTTGCGCCGCACCCAGTCATAGACGGTGTTGTGCGCGATCCGATACAGCCACGTCGTGAAGCGTGCCTTCGCTTCAAAGCGAGGCAGCGCCTTCCAAGCCTTGATGAAGGACTCTTGAGAAAGGTCCCATGCATCAGCTTCGTTTTTGATCATTTGGCGGATCATGGCGTAAATTCTTCCCCGGTGGCGGGTGACGAGGGCGTCGTAGGCACTCGTGTCCCCCGCCTGAGCACGGATCACCAGCGCCTCGTCGGTCTCCTCGTTTTCGACCTCCGGTGCATGTTTCGACGTTGTCGGGTCGGAATTATTCATTCTTCCCGACACTTCGGATCCCATTGGCGCTCTGCCACACGCCTTTTACCCTGAAGCCCCTGACGGCTGCTGGCAAATCCATTAGCCACCCAAGCGGGCACCACTGCTGAAATGTCTGCTTCACCGTCTCATCGAATTCAGGCAGGGCTGGGGAATACATTCCCCCTTGATTCGTGTGGGCTTCATCCCCTCCCTGAGCCTGTATCTCCCCGCATCCGCCACTTTTGCGAAGCCAGAATCGCTTGGTTCGAACAGCGCAGCCTGTTGACAAGAAGCCAGCCTCGACCATCGAGACCATCTTCAGAGTGATCAAATCCGTCCTTGGCTTCCGCAGCTTCAACTTACACAAAAAAGCTTACACTCCCGCCAGAATTTCCACGTCCAAGGAAGCCCGCCTTTGCTCTTGTGCCAACTCATGGATTCGGGATGTTCCGTCATGACTCCCCGCGACCTGATCCTCCCTTCGTTCTTCGCCGATGCCCTCGCCCTCGGCCCCCACTGGATCTACGATGCCGAAGAAATCCGCTCACTCTATCCATCCGGGCTCTCCAATTACGACAAGCCGCATAGTTCTTACCATCAGGGCAAGTCGGCCGGCGACTTCACCCACTACGGAGATCAAGCACTCGTTCTGCTCAGATCGGTCACCACCCGCGGCTGGTCGATCGACTCCTGGCGAGCTGATTGGAAGGAGTGGGCGGAAAAAACCAATGCCTACATGGATGGCGCATGCAGACGCACCCTCGAAAATCTCAGGGCCGGTCTCAACGAGCCCTCGGACTCAAGCGACCTCGCCGGAGCCGCCCGCCTGTCCCCCCTTTTCGCCACACTCGACGGCCGTGAACTGATCGAAGCCGCGAGGGCTCAGACCGCGCTGACTCATGGCGACCCTCAGGTCATTGATACCGCCGAGTTCATCGCCCGCGCGACAATCAGCATTCGAGGAGGAGCATCCCTGGACGAGTCCTTCGACGAAGCAGCATCTCATCCCTACGATGGCTTACCCGCCATCACCTGGCTCGCCGAGGCAAGAGAAGCAAGCGAGGGTGACCTTGCTCGGAACGCTGCCCGGATAGGACTCGCCTGCAACGTCCGCCAAGCCTTCCCCCTGGCGCTTGCCGTCGCCCTCAAACACGAAGCCGATCCCGTCGCCGCACTCGCTGCCAACGCGCTCCTCGGTGGCGACTCCGCGGCCCGGGGGATGCCACTCGGCCTCCTGCTCGGAGCCCGTCATGGACTCCAAGCCTTCCCTGAAGTCTGGACAAGCGGCCTGAGCGGCGGCGCGGAGATCATCTCCCTACTAAAAATGTAGTAGGTAAAGCATCATCCTCGCGATCAGAAGCGGACCCTCGCCGAAAGAGACCCGAAATTGGAAATCCCTCCTTGAGTTTGGTACTCTTCAGTTCTCCACGTATGCACGTAACTGAACTCAACCGCCTTGTAGCGAATACCGCCTCCGAAGAAGACCTCTCCGACCAGCGGCCGCCGCTCGATCCCGGTATTAAAGTCGGTGAAGAGCGGACCATCGAGGGTCGCATCAAATGCCACCAGGCGCACGTTTCCTCCAAAGATCGCGTATACCGACCAAGGACTGCTGTAGCCAATGGGTGTATTGAAGTAGCGGTGAGAATACGCCGTTGACGAAAGACGGGGATCCGAAAAGTCGGGCGGCAAGTTGTAGCCCAGACGGAAAAAGCCCCCCGCGTAGGCATTCGTTTGGAAAGATCCCAGACGAGCTCCCCACTCGCCCAAGCCATCAATCCTGATCGCCCTGTAGCCAAAATTCGCCAGATCGAGCCGACGCTTCTGAACAAAGCTCAGGTCGACGGTGATCTCGTTGGGAATTTGATTGTCCCAGCCGTTGAACTTCGGAATCCCCTGCGCGCTATGCACGAAATCCTGAGTGGGTTCGGCGAAGGCATGTTCGCCCGTCGTTCCCACCGAAAGCTCCACCGAGTTGAGGATCCGATCGTCCTTCACGTGAAGCGACACCCCCAGCGCCAACCAGCCGGCGTAGCGGCGCTGCCCGGGTGGCTGGGTGTAGGGATATGGATCGTCAGGTGTGAACATCAACTGCGTCAGCGACAGCCCGAAATTGTATCGAATCGCTTCAGGATCCTCGAAACCCGTCAGGGCCTGGAACGCGCGAAAGCTCTCCGCATCGCCCGAGAGCTTTCGCAGAAATCCTCGGACAAGTCCGAATTCCCCGATGTCCCGATTTCCCGAGATCCATGAAAGCCTCGCTCCGTTGGTGTAATCGCGGTCCTCTCCACCGAATAAATCATTGTCCAAATAGAAGGTGAGGTAGCCTTCCTGATCCACTTCCGGCGGCTCCACTCCAGCCATCGCTAGCGGGCCGAGGCAGAACAGCGGGGCAATCAAGCGAAAGGGATCGATACTCATGCAAATTCGGGAGCTCGGAGCTGAAGGCCAGGTCGCCTCGGTTCTAGAAGGTGGAGCCGTGCCAGCAAAGACCTAATGCAGTCGCAGCGCCCCAAGCTCAAGCCAATTACAATACACTGGTTATTAGAAGGATAGGCTTCATCAACTTGTCTCTGCTGACTAGCGGGTCGATTCATTCTGCCACCTTGTCATGGAACAGGCTGCAATTCGCCCGCTTGGTTTGGACATCGGCACGATGCATGCTAAAGACCGCCAGAGGCCATCGATCCTCCCATGCTTTCATGCCCGAAGGAATTGCCATCATCACCTCTGGAGGAGACGCCGCCGGAATGAACCCTGCGGTCAAGTGCGCCGCCGAATACGCCAGCAAACAAGGTCTCCAACCATGGCTCGTCTATGGCGGCTTGAACGGCCTGATCAACGACAAGATCGTCGAAGCCGATCGTTCGCTTGTTTCAGGCATCCTTCACCGTGGCGGAACGGTTCTCCGCTCCTCCCGTTCCAAGGAGTTCTTCGAGCACTCCTTCCGCGAGCAAGCCTATCAGAACCTCAAGAAGCGTGGCGTGACCAAGCTGCTCGTCATCGGTGGTGACGGATCCTTCCGCGCGCTCAACCAGTTCTACAGCGACTTCGGTCTGCCTTTCGCCGGCATTCCGGCCACGATCGACAACGACATCTGCGGCACCGATTACTGCCTCGGCGTCGACACCGCGCTGAACATGATTCGCGAGTCGATCGACTCGATCCGCGACACCGCCACCTCCTTCTCACGCGCCTTCGTCATCGAAGTGATGGGGCGCCATTGCGGCTACCTCGCCATGGTCTCGGCGCTCGCCAGCGGAGCCGAAATCTGCCTGACCCCTGAGCTTCCCTATAATCTCGATTCCATCGGTGCCCGCCTGAAGCACCAGATCAATCACGAGGAGCGGGACTTCATCCTCGCGATCGTCGCGGAGGGCACCAAAATGGCCGACTACGTCACCCGTTGGATCAACGACTCGATCGGCATGGAAGCACGCCTCACCGTGCTTGGTCACGTCCAGCGCGGTGGCTCGCCAACGGTCTACGACCGGATCATGGCCTACAAGTTCGCCGTCGCTGCCGTCGACTCCCTCATTTCAGGCCAGGACAATGCCATCATGGTCTACCGCAAGGGCTCCTTCGGCCACCTGCCGATCAGTGAAGTCTGCGACGCCACCTACCAGATGGATCCGGCGATCTTGAAACTCTGCCGCCCGCTTTCCGAATAAGCGTCCACCTCATTCAATCGAGCAGCACTGCGGCAATCCCTCCAAGGACCGCACCCACCACCTTCAGCGCCTCCCACTTGGGATCGCCCGAGGCCCGGTCTCCCCACAGCGGCTCCATCGAGGTCGAGGAATCACCGAATGCCCGACTCATACTGATCGTCGGCTTCGACTTCTCGAGCTTCTCCAACTCGTTCTTCTGATGAAGGTGTTTCCCCCCGGCGCGCCACCATTCCATCAAGCGACGTAGCTCGCCACCCTGAAGCCAGACGCCGTGGGCTCCACAACGATCGACGATCACGCCACTCCTCCCGCCAAAGTTGATGTGGCTCATCCGCTCCTCGCACATCGGGCATTTCAAATATTCCACCACATGGTTGTAGCCGTAATTCCGGGCGATTTCCTGCAATCGCTGGCCGTCCACCCAGACGGCTTGGTCGATCTTCGTTTCCAGTAGCGCCTCCAGTTCGCCCGGATTGAAAAACAGCCCGCGACAAGATCCGCAGCGCTCGATCTGGATCGGCGGCACCGTTTCGAACTCGATCACCTCAAGCGAACTCTCACACCCCGGACAAGGCAGATTCCCTTGCGTTCCGAGGTTCCGGAAATGAACCTGAGCCAGATCGAAGTCCTGTCGGCTTTGACAGAAAGGACAGATCGTCAGATTCCCCTCCAAGCGACCGCCACAGTTGGTGCAGTTCATGGAAGTCAGCTTCGCAAAGAAGCCTCAGAAAGCTCAACTACGATTTCCCGCCCCGCTTGGAACGACTTCCTCGGATCCATCAGTAATCCCGCTCCAACAGGTACTCGGCGATCTGCCGGAGTCTCAAGGCTCGTTTCCCGAAAGGCTCAAGTGCGGTCATCGCCTGCTTGGTCAACTTCGCCGCCTCCTTGCGCGCCTTTTCCAAGCCGATGATCGAGGGGTAGGTCGCCTTGTCGACAGCCTCGTCCTTGCCCGCCGTTTTGCCGAGCTTCTCGGTCGACTGCGTGACATCCAGAATGTCGTCGATGACCTGGAATGCCAAACCCAGCGCCTGACCGAAGTTCGTCAGCGCTTCGAGTTTTGCCTCAGTGGCATTGGCCGTCATCGCACCGAGCCGGATCGAACTCGTCAGCAAGGCCGCCGTCTTGGCTTTGTGGATTTTCACCAACTGAGCCTTCGTCAGCTTTTTCCCCTCGCCCTCCAGATCCATCACCTGCCCGCCGATCATTCCGGAAGAACCCCCGGCCAAGGCGAGGTCGGCTATGTAACTCGAAGCCGGATACCTTTTCGCCGGAGGCGTCTCGGCCAAGATCAGGAACGATTCGGTTAGAAGCGCATCGCCCGTCAGCACTGCCATGCCTTCCCCATAGACCTTGTGACAGGTCGGACGCCCGCGCCGCAGGTCGTCATCATCCATGCAGGGAAGGTCGTCGTGCACCAACGAGTAGGTGTGGAGCAGTTCGACGGCGCAGGCGGGCGGCATCGCCGATTCCGGATCGCCACCACAGGCTTCGGCGGACGCCAGACAGAGGATCGGCCGCAAGCGCTTGCCACCGGCGAATACACTGTAACGCATCGCTTCATGAATCGTGCCGGGCTTCTCCTTCGCCTTCGGCAAGAAGCGGTCGAGTGCCGCATCGACTTCCGCCGCACGGTCTTTCAGATAGTTTTTAAGATCCTCCATGATGATAGCCCGAATTCACCGCCAAGACGCAAAGGTCGCCAAGGAGGAAATTTGAATCAAAAGACTTGGCGTCCTTGGCGACTTGGCGTTTCCAACTTTCACAAAAGCTCCGCGATTTGAACGGCGTTCAGTGCCGCTCCCTTGCGCACCTGATCCCCCACCATCCACAGGTCGAGGGCATTGTTGAAGACCAGATTCTTGCGCACTCGGCCGACCAGACAGTCGTCCTTGCCGGTCGTGTCCAGCGGCACCGGGAAGACGCCGTTGGCCGGATCGTCCATCAGCTTGACTCCCGCCCGATCGGCATAAGCCGCATGCGCCGAAGCGACGTCGACCGGCTTCTCAAACTGCGCGGTGATCGAAATCGAGTGCGAACGGTAAACCGGCACCCGAACGCAGGTGCATGAGACCTTCAAATGCTCAAGACCCAGAATCTTCCGGCCCTCGTTGAGCATCTTGAGTTCCTCCTTGGTGTAGCCGTTGTCGGTGAAGGCATCGACCTGCGGGATCACGTTGAAAGCGATCTGCCGCGGATAGACCTTCATCTCGAAGGGCTGATCGGTGGCGATGGCCTTCACCTGCTCTTCCAGTTCGATGATGCCTTGGGCACCCGAGCCGGAAACCGCCTGATAGGTCGAAGCGATGATCGAGCGCAGCCCGAAGGCATCGTGCAGAGGTGCCAGGCCCATCAGCGCGATGATCGTCGAGCAGTTGGGGTTCGCGATGATCTTCTTCGGCGCGTTCCTTGCCGCCTCAGGATTGATTTCAGGAACCACCAAGGGAACCTCGGGATCCATCCGGAAAGCCGAGGAATTGTCGATCACCACGCAACCTGCGGCGGCTGCTGAAGGTCCATAGCTCAGCGAAATACCGCCACCTGCGGAAAAAAGTGCGATATCGATGCCTTCGAAGGAGTCATGAGTCAGCTCCTTGACCGTGAGTTCTTCACCCCGAAACGTCATTTTCTTCCCTGCTGAACGAGCGGAGGCAAGAAGGGTCAGGGACTTCAGAGGAAAATTTCGTTCCTCAAGGCAGAGGCGCATTTCCTCTCCCACAGCGCCGGTAGCACCGACAATCGCGACATTTGGGACTTCACTCATGGCTTTCGAAAGGGGGCGGAGTGTAGGGCTGGAATACGGTCTGGCAATTGAATCGTCTGGATTCCGGCCCCTCTTTTTGCTTCCCCCCTAACGTGCCGGTCCGTTAGCTTCCCGGCGGCGCCGAGGCAATTTTGAGCCTTAGCGCCACTCAGCAACCAAACACCATATTACAAACAAGATCATGAAAATCGTTAAGATCGCGCTTCTTGCTGCCGCAGCCGCCGGCACACTTCTTGCCACTTCCTGCTGCGAGAGCACCCCTGCTCCAGCCGCTCCAACCTACGTGGCTCCGTCCAAGTAATTTAGACGTTTTTCGCTCCGATTTCGATCGGATAGCGAATATGACTCAAAGCGGGGTGGACTGATTGCCGGTCTACCCCGCATTTTTGTGGACCTAAGCCACCAACTTCATAAAAACCGATCATGATCCGCGTTATCGCCGCCATTTGTGCCACCACTTTCCTTTTCCTCGGTACCTCTTGCATGTCCTGCACAAGTGAGCCTGAGGCACCTGGACTTCGCCCTCTTCCAAACTTCCAGCAGCTTCCAGCCGCTGCCGAAGTGGAATACTCCAAGTAAGGGGTCCACGTCCGGCGACCCCGGATTCTCTCGAAAGCATCGTCCACCCCACGTGGTCGGTGCTTTTTCGTGCCCCCTCATCCGGATCGACAGCGCCTGAATCGCCTTCAATCCCGGAATTCTCAAGCGATCCTCACGGTGGGTCGGCCACCTCGCGCGATCCCGCTTTGACATTCCGCGACCTCTGAAGCAACGTGCCCGCCCGCCGCACGGAATGCGGCTTCATTACCATGGGCAAGAGCCTCTACCAAAAAGTCTGGGATACCCACGCAGTCGGCAAACTCGCCGATGGACGCACGCAACTCTTCATCGGCACTCACCTGATTCACGAGGTCACTTCGCCCCAAGCCTTCGGCATGATGCGCGACCTCGGACTCAAGGTGAAATACCCGCGTCGCACCTTCGCTACCATCGATCACATCGTCCCGACCATTAATCAGGACGCCCCGCAGGACCCGCTCGCCGCGGAAATGATGGCAGCCCTGCGCGAGAACGCCGATGACTTCGGTGTCACCTACTTCGACCTCGCCTCCGGCAAACAAGGCATCGTCCACGTCGTCGGACCCGAACAAGGAATCACCCAGCCCGGCACCACCATCGCCTGCGGCGACTCCCATACCGCAACCCACGGGGCTTTCGGCGCGATCGCCTTCGGCATCGGCACCACTCAAGTGCGCGACGTGCTCGCCACCCAGACCATGGCCATGGAACCGCTCAAGGTCCGCCGCATCGAGGTCAACGGTGACCTCGGACCCGGCGTCTACGCCAAGGACGTCACTCTTCACATCATCCGCAAACTCGGTGCCAAGGGTGGCATCGGCTACGCCTACGAATACGCCGGCGATGTCTTTGACCGAATGACCATGGAAGAGCGCATGACCGTCTGCAACATGGCCATCGAAGGCGGTGCCCGCTGCGGCTACGTCAATCCCGACCACAAGACCGTCGAATATCTCCGCGGTCGCCCCTATGTCGACATGTCCGACTTCGATGCCACGGCTGCCCGCTGGCTTTCCTACGCCTCGGATGCGGACGCGCACTACGACGACATCGTCAAAATCGACGCCGCTGACATCGAGCCAACCGTGACTTGGGGCATCTCACCAGATCACGGCATCTCCGTTTCCGAAAACATCCCCGACCCTGCCGCTGCCGCCACTCCGGAGGAAAAGGCCAGCGTCGAGGAAGCACTCGCCTACATGAAGCTGCCCGCCGGCACCCCGATCAAGGGCGTGAAGATCGACGTCGCCTTCATCGGATCCTGCACCAACGGTCGCCTCTCCGACTTCCGCGAAGTCGCCCGGTATCTCAAGGGCAAAAAGGTGGCCGGCAACGTTCAAGCCATCGCCGTTCCCGGCTCCCAGATCGTCGATCACCAGTGCCGCCAGGAAGGTCTCCACACGATCTTCGAAGAAGCCGGATTCGAATGGCGCGGAGCAGGCTGCTCGATGTGCCTCGCCATGAACCCCGACAAACTCGTCGGCGATCAGGTCTGCGCCTCATCCTCGAACCGCAACTTCAAAGGCCGTCAAGGGTCCCCCACCGGGCGGACCATTCTGATGTCGCCTGTCATGGTTGCCGCCGCCGCCATCAATGGCGGGGTCGCCGATGCCCGCGAGGTCTTCGACATGTCGGGCTCCACCGCCGCCGCCTGACCCCCTCGCCCACGCTCCTTACCGTGAAGCCATTCACCCGCCTCCTCAGTTTCGGCTTCCTCGCAATCGCCGCCACCGGAGCCGTCAACGCTGAGGAAAAGAAGCACCCGGACAAGCCCCTCCTTTGGAAAATCGAAGGCAAGGGTATCGAGCAGCCTTCATGGCTCTTCGGCACCATCCACATCGGACAGGGCCCGATCGCCAAACTGCACCCGGCGGCCGACAAGGCCTTTGATGGCTCGGACGCGGTCTATACCGAAGTGCCGATGGATGCGGCCACCCAACTCGGCCTCGCTCAGCATTTCATCCGCAAGGACGGCAAGACCCTGCAGGACGCCATCGGTGTCGAGCTTTCGAAGCAACTCGACGCCGAATTGAAGACCATCAACCCGGCCCTCGACTCCACGCCCTTCCAATCACTCAAGACCTGGACCGTCGCCGTCACCCTCCCCATGCTCGAGTTCCAGACAACGGGATCGAAAGCACTCGACACGATCCTTTGGGAGCGCGCTGCCCGTTCTAACAAAACCACCGGAGCCCTCGAAAAACCTGAAGACCAGTTCGGCATCTTCGACGACCTCACCGAGGAGGAACAAATCATTTTCCTCTCGGAAAGCGTCCGCACCCAGAAGGAAGCACGCGAGGCCGGAGAAAACCCCACCCAGGCGCTCGTCGATGCCTATATCCTCGGCGACGACGTCAAGATCCAGGCCGAAATGGAAAAGCAGATCACCAAAATGGCCGAAGGCGATCACAAGGAACTCGGAAAAAAGCTGCTCAAGCGACTCTTCGATGATCGCAACCGGAACATGGCCAAGTTCATCGCCGACAAACTGGCCACCGAGCCCGACACCCCCCACTTCTTCGCCGTCGGCGCCGGACACTACATCGGCAAAGACAACGTCGGCGAACTCCTCACCAAAAAAGGCTATAAGATCACACGCATCAGCGAGTAAGCATCACTCCTCTTTTCCCACCAACCTCCAACCTAGCATCATTCCCATGGCCCTCGAGAAAATCACCTCCCTCAGCGGTCGCGCCGTCTACATTCCCGGCGCTGACATCGATACCGATCGCATCATCCCGGCACGCTTCATGAAATGCGTCACCTTCGATGGTCTCGGTGAGTACGCCTTCTACGACGTCCGCTACAATCCAGATACCGGCGAGAAAACGGATCACCCGCTCAATGACTCGCGCTTTGACGACGCCACGATCCTCATTGCTGGCGTCAACTTCGGGTGCGGTTCCTCCCGCGAGCACGCCCCTCAGTCCTTGAACAAGTACGGCTTCAAGGCCGTCATCGCCCAGTCTTTTGCCGAAATTTTCTTCGGCAACTCGACCACCCTCGGCATGCCCTGCGTCACCCTCACCGCTGATCAGATCGACCAGCTCAAGGAAGTCGTGAACGCCGACCCGACCGTGGAGATCAGCATCGACCTCGAAAAGCTGCAGGTCCGCTCATCCACTGGTCTCGAGTTCCCTTGCGAAATTGCCGAGTCCGCCCGCGACGCCCTTACCGCCGGTCGTTGGGACCCGATTCAAGAGCTCCTCGATAACGACGCCAAGATCGAGACGACCGCCGCCAGCCTGCCTTACGTTTGAGCCATGACGAAGGGCCGTAGCTGCTCTTTGGAACATCCTGGAAGGCAGGGAACGGTGTCCAATTCCAAGGCCCCTACGCGGGGGACAAGTGCCGCGGATGGATCGAAGATCCAGCCCCTTTTTCACCGCCAAGGCGCGAAGATCGCCAAGTTTTGATCTCTTTGAAGCGGGTGATGATTCCATTCTTGGAGCTTATCCGGAGGTTCTTTGCGATCTTGGCGTCCTGGCGGTTCAATTTCTGATGCCCACTGGATGGTTCGCTCAGTCTCGATCGCTTGCGCAGGGACACTGGTCCAATCACCCCTTCTTCTTCGACTTCTTGAGCTCACTCAGTTTCAACAAGCCCTTTTTCCGCTGCGCGTGAGTCAGCGCAATCTCGCTCTCAATCTTGGCGCGCTCCACAGCGTCCTTCTCGTCCTCAAGTTTCGCGACCAATGCCTTCTCGTGCTTCTTGAGCTTCTTGATGACGTGCTTGAGAAAGGCCTTCTTCTCCTTTCGCTTCCTCTCATCGGAACTCAGGAAATCCATCGTCTTCTCGGCGATCTTACGGATGTTCATCGGTCGTGCTTCCTGGCTCGGGGTTGGCGTTTGCGAGTGCTTCAGCGACTTCACTTTCATCAAGTGAGACACTCATCTCCGCTTCACGGACGGATCTCTCACTCGTCGAAAAGAGAACCGTGCCCATCTCTACCAGATTTTTGGTCACCTGATAGGCGTATCTGCTGTCGTTCATCAACGAAATCGTCACAGAAGGACTGATCCGGTCCTCACGAATCAACTCACCCATCCGCACACTCAAGTCGCGGTCATACTGCTTCATTTCCAGCTTCAAACCATCGAGCGAAAGAATCGCACTGGAGTCGTCGCCCCGCTGTCTGACGCCATCAAGCACACGCAGCACGGTGGCGAGATTCAGGCTCAGCTTTTCATACTCCTCGCGGATCTCGCCCTGCGAACTTGCGACGTGATGGGAAAGGTTCTTCTGGAGGTGCTTGATGCCCTTGATCGCCTCCACGATGTCATGCCCGGCCGCGCGCAGCGAGAAGAGCTCGCTGGACTGCTCCGGCGTCATTTCCGTCTGAAGGCGGCTGATGAACTCCACAATGTCGCCATAGAGCCCTTTGACGTTCTCATTGTAGCTCTCGTCAATATCAATGGTGATCGGCTTCCGCTTCCTGCGGACTATCTCTTCAAGATCCCCATCGCCAAGAATCTCCTCGAGCGACAAGCCCAAGCCCTTGGCAATGACATCCGATGCGTTGTCATAAAGATGAAGCGTCTCCTGCCGCACGGCCTCGATCGAGGCATCGAGCAGTCCGAACTTGGCCCCGTGCAGGTAGCGGGGCTGCGCCGCCGAGCGGACTTTTCGGCGGATTCCTTTCTCAAGAAAGTAAACCATCGGTTTGATGAGGGGCAGCATGATCAGGATGCCAAGCGCGTTGAACAGACTGTGGAAGACGGCGAGCTTGAGTGTGTAGTCTTCCTTCCCAATCCCAAGCCAGACGCTGATCTCATCCACCACATGGGTAAGCTTGTAGATCAGCCCAATCGCCACCAACCCGGTGACGAGATTGAAAATGAGATGCGCGGCGGCGAGGCGACGTCCACTCACATTGGCACCAATCGCTCCAAGAATGGCGGTGACCGTGGTTCCGACATTGGCACCAATCGCTAGCGCGAGCGCATTCTCATAAGTGATCTGCTTGGCAGCGAGCGCCGTGATGATCAGCACCAGCGTCGCATGGCTGGACTGCATCACCACCGTCGCGAGGAGCCCGATCAGCGCGAAAAGAAAGACCCCCGGGTAACCACTCACCGCGAAGCGCGTCAGATCAATGGTTTCACGAAAGGCATCGAAACCCTCCTTCATGTGATGAATGCCGAGGAAGAGAAATCCGAGTCCACCGAGAATCATGCCGAAGCCCTTGGTCGCCCGGCTTTTCTGAAAAACCAGGATGATCCCGAAGGCGAGCATCGGCATCGCGTAGGCGGCGATGTTCACCTTGAGCCCGAACCCCGCGACCAGCCAAGCCCCCGTTGTGGTACCCAGATTCGCCCCGAAAACAATCCCAACCCCCGCCGTGAGCGTGATCAGCCCGGCGGATAAAAACGAAATCGCAATGATCGAAACCAGCGAACTGGACTGCATCAAGGTGGTCGAAACGATCCCGAAGCTCAGGCTCTTCCACAGCTTGTCCGTCGTCTTCCGCAGCAGACTCTCCAGCATGCCCCCGGTGAGCGAGCGGAAGCCCTTCTCAAGCGCCAGCATGCCGAACAGGAAGATCGCGACACCCGCAGCAATCTCCTTGAAGTCCGGACTAAGCCAGAACCCAACAGCCAGAATCGCCAGTGTGGTGAACAGGAGAACTTTCTTAAACAAGGTGCCAGAATCTATAACCCCGCTCTGCCGCCGCATCAATCATTCGAAAACGGGAAATCGGCCACATCGAGGATCCAAGCAATGGGCAGAAAGCCGCCCCCCTTTCGCCCAGTGAGCGAATCGAGCAGATTCCAAGGTGAACCACATCGCTCCGTAAAACGTCGAATTTGACCGGCGGGATACTCGTGATCTAACCGGGCTCAATTGACGGGTAAAGGGTCTTGAGCTTGCCCCCGAAGGGCAGGAGAAAATCAACGAATTCAGTCTGGTTGGGTGCGTTTCGCAGCATCTCAGGTGCAAGGGTTTGCGGTGCGAGAATACCAAATCCCTGCACCTTCCCACCAGCAATTCCCGAAGATCATAAGGACCTTCAGGCAATCACGAGTTTTTCATGAAACCCGAAGTATGCTTGGCTGAACCCGGTTGTCTGAGAGCGTGAAACTTGGCCCCGGAACATTGGCTCGCCCAAAAAACTAGACTCGCTGCCCTTGCTTCAGGTCGAGGAAACGCCGCACGGCTGCAATCCGGTTTTCGACCCCGAGACGCTGAAAGACCGCTTCCAGATGTTTTTCAACCGTGCGCGGACTGATATCGAGAATGATCGCCGCTTCCGCACTGGTCTTTCCTTCGGCAATCCAGTCCATGATTTCCTTCTGCCGCTTGGTCAGCACCGCATTTACCGCATCATCCGAGTTTACGGGAGTGCTGCCTGCAAGCGGAGCCGCAAGGAGCACCTCACCGTCGGCTTTCGGCACCGCATAGAGTGGCAAGGGACCACCTCCGAGATCGACCTCCAACGATCGGAAGCTTGAGACGACCGGATCGATCCAAGCCTTGTCCATTTCTGCGGCAATCATTGCGTAGACCTCGTCATCGAGCTTACGAAACGGCTCATCAAGACCCCACCATTTCTCCGAAAGGCGAAGCGCCAGAAAGTTCATGGGCAGCAACTCCTTACTAAGTCCCAAGGAGAACAGTGAAGTAGGTGCTGCAGCGCCCGATCCGAGCAGGAACTTCCGGAACTGCGCTTCGAGACTCTGGCTGGAGATCCGCTCCAGCACCGCCCTTGCGGTGAAAAGCACGGCATCGAACACCTGACGGTCTTCCTTGGTAAAAATCCCCTCCTCCCGACAAACAAACAGCAAGGTACTACGTCCCCAGCAAGTCGACAGGCGACCCGCCACGCTGTCGTCCGCCTGCATCGGTTGAGGCAGCCCGCGATTGAATTCCGAATTCCGGTATTCCCCTTCCTTGAGGTAGTCACTCGCGGCGAAACCAAGATTCCCCGGACTCCTGAGATCAATGTTGCCAAGCAAAGGATGCTTTGGAAGAAGGCTCGCCACACACTCGAAGTCGCCCCGAGCCACTTCCGAGCTCGGACTGTTTCCAAGAATTTCGAGCAGCACCGGACCATCACCTACCAAGGCGATTGTCGCATGGTCATTGGTAAACTGCCGGGGCAGATGGTTTGATAAAAGGTCCGCCACCTCCTCGAACGAACTGCTTTCGTGAAGAGACTGAACCAATGAAAAATAGGAGCTTCCTAGCATGACTAAATAAAAGGGCGCGACATGAGATGATTGCGTATTTTTCCGTAGGTATCAACACGCATTGTCGTTATTGCCAGCAAGTGCGAGTGATTGAGCGCGCAAACGACGGGGCTTTGGATCGGAGGTCCACCTTTTGCTTGTGTGTTTTCTGGGGGGAAAACAGCCCTGCCGGTTTCAAACCGGCAGGGCTATTCTTTGAAGTCAGGCGGTGATTTTATTTCCGCTTCTTCCTCAGAAAGGCGGGCACATCGAGATCTTCGCCCTCAAAAACGCTTGGGCTGGCCCCCTCAAACCTGCCACGCGGACCACCTTCAAAGCTCAACTCCGCCTGGGGATCTCCCGTTTTCGGGCTAAGCTTTTCCACCACCTCATCATCAGGATGCTCCAGATCCTGATCGAAGATCTCGTCTTCTCCCGACCTCGGCTTGGCGTAGTTTCGCTTCGCCGCCTCAGCTTTATTCAGTCGTGGCAGCTTGGATCCCTCGGGCTTCGCCGGGACCTCGGACTCGGCGAAGGGTGCCTCGTCATCAATGGTCAGCTCGACCGGTTTCTCCTCATCGTCAGCTGCCGATTCTTCGATTGCTTTGGGTTCGGGTTCAGGTTTGGGCTCAGGTTTGGGCTCAGGTTTGGGCTCAGGTTTGGGCTCAGGAACAAAACCTGAAGGTTCTTCCTCATCTTCAGCCTCCAACTCTTCCTCGAACTCCTCAACTTCTTCAGGCTCGTCGGACTCATCCTCCGAAAGCCACGCTTCGTCTTCCTCGGGTTCCGGATCTTTTTCGGCCGGAGGCTCGGGCTCCTTGACGAAGTCGATCACCTCAGATTCGGGCTCGTCCTTTTCTTCGCTCGCATCAAATCCCACGCTGGGCTCAAGACTTGCCACCTTTGAAGCAGCAACACTTGCCCGAGTTTCCTGCGGCAGCGTTTGGCGCAGTCTTTCCTCGGGCAGCGAACTCACCAAAGTGATGCTCAACTGATCGCTCATGCTTGGATCAATCGCGGCACCAAACAGCACATGCGCTTTCTTCGGCACATACTTGCCGAGGCTCTCCATCAGCAACTCGATCTCGAACAAGGTCAGATCCTCGCCACCACAAAGATGGACCAGAACGGTCTCCGCATCTTCAAGCAGGGCACCCTCGTCAAGCAAGGGACTCGAAAGGGCATTTCGCAGCGCCTTCTGCGCCCGGTCCTTGCCGCGGGCGATGCCCGATCCGAACAAACAACGCGAGCGTGTCGTCCGTAGGGCGCTCATCAGATCATCGAGTCCGATGTTGATCAGGCCCGGACGCACCACCAGCCGGATCACCGCCTTGATGCTTTCAGAAATCATCCGGTCCGCAGCCGCGAAAGCTTCGTGAATCCCCTGCTTGGCGAGCACCAGTTCGCCCATCCGACTGTTGTCGAAAGTCACCAAGGCGTTCGAAAGCACCGCCAGTTCGTTGAGCGCCGTTTCAGCCTGTTCACGCCGGCGACGCCCTTCAAAGACAAACGGCATCGTGGCAAACATCACCACGAAAGCTCCCTCTTCGCGCGCGACGCGAGCGACGATCGGCGCCGCACCCGATCCAGTGCCGCCACCGAGACCGACACAGATGAATACGATCTTCCGGCCCTTCAGCGCCGCTCGCAGTTCGTCCTCGGCTTCAAGCACCGCCTGATTCCCGAGATCCGGATCGCCTCCGGTTCCCAGCCCCTTGGTCAGGTTGCGACCGAGTTGGATGCGTTCACCGGCGACGGAGCCGGAAAGGGTGCGAATATCGGTATTGAGTGCCAGCAGCTCGGCACCGTCGAGGCCATCGAGGGCCACGCGGTCAAGCATGTTGGCACCGGCACCGCCGAGGCCCACGATCTTCACTGAAGAAGTGGGAATGGTGTTCTGTTGGTCTTGTGGGAATTCAATCATGGTATCATCGGTCAGCGGGAGAAAGGCCACAGTCGGCTCAGCAAACCACGCTTTGGCGCGCGCTCGCTTTCGACAATCTGGGCATAACGAATCAGCCCGAGGGCTGTAGTAAATTGGGGGTCCTTGAAACTTGCCTGCACACCGCTCAACTCCGGTGGCTCAGGGCGGTAAATATCCCGCCCGAAAACTTCATACGCCAGCTCGCCAAAGCCACGCATCAGACTGGTGCCGCCCGCCAGGAACACACCGGTTCCCACCTTCTCCATCGCCCCCTCCGGCAGCCGCGCCAGCAGCAGGCGCAGGGTTTCTTCAAGACGCTGGCGGATGATGTCGTTCAACAACTGCCGCTTCACCTCTGCATCCGAAAACCCTTTTTCATCCGACACCTTGGCCGTGCCCACCGAGCGCGCCGGATCACCCGAGGCATCGCCTTCCCGCACCTTCAGGATCTCCGCCTTCGAAAACGGCAAGCCCGTTACCAAATGAATGTCGTTGGTAATGTGATCACCGCCCACCGGGATGCAGCCGGTCGCTTCCACCACCCCGTCAAGATACAGCGCGTAGTCAGTCGTCCCACCCCCGATATCAATCACCAACGCCCCACGCTCCCTCGCTTCCCGATCCAGCGCCACCTGCGCGGTCGCAATCGGAGAAAAGACCAGATCATCGACATCCAACGGCATCTCACGGACACATTTGATCTGATTCTCAATGCGCGAGCGAATGCCGTGAACGATATGAAAGTCAGCGTCGACCGTCTTCCCGGACAAGCCGATAGGACTGCTCGCGTGCTCATAACCATCCACTCCGAAGCGACGGATCACATGGTGCAGATAAACGTGATCCGCCGGGATCGCGACCGAGCGGGCAATCTCCTTGGCTTCGTTCACATGTTCCGGATCGATCGAGTCCTCACCATCAGGCAGACGGAAGCTACCCCGATTATTCAGCCCCTGGATATGAGCTCCCGTGACGGCCAGAAAAACCGAACCCACCTCCACGTCACTGGCATCTTCCGCCTTCACCAGCGCGTCCTTCACGCAGGCACGGACCTGGGGAAAATCGTAGATCTCACCCTTCCTTACCCCGACGGACTTGCTCTGGCCGACCCCGAGGATCTTGACCGAGCCATCCGACTTCACCTCACCGACCACCATGCAAATCTTGCTGGTTCCGATTTCAAGTCCGACGTGAATTTTGGTGCGAGCCATGGTGGATTTACCTAAAGAAAAAACTGGGGATCAGCGGTCGAGTAGATGGTTCAAATCAGGGTCGATTGCTGGACGAACCTCGACAGGGGGCGGTTCGACCAGAATGGCCTTGGGCGGCGGAGCTTCCTGATAAGTGACGGGCAGATTGCGGGAGCCGATCAGGGTGATCGTCGCAATCCGCGCCCCCTTGTCACGCGCATGCTGGACCGCGGCAAGCAAATCACTCATCTGACGCTTCAGATTGTCGTGCCCGAAGGTCACCTCCATCCCGTCACGCGTCGTCATCCGGCTCGCCCACGACTTGTGCTGCCAGATCGTATCGATCCAAAGCTCGGCGTCCGGTGTGTAGGCCCCGGCCGCCGAATAAAGTCTCATTCCGCGAACGAAATCCGGATGATCCACTCTCGCTCCTGCCTTGAGCGGTTGCCCGCCGTCACCAAGCGCAATCACTGGCAAAGCCAGCGCTTCATCATAGATTCCGCGCGGACAGGGAAAAGCGATCCCCGAGCGGTCCACCAGCAGACCGGTGATCCGATCACGAGGCATGATGCCTGCGCCCTTGTTTGCCACCCAGAGCATCGGCTCCCGGACCTTGAGATCAACAAACAGCGTCCCTGGAAATTCGCGCCGCACATCGACGTCGGAAATCTCAGGCAGCGCCCGCAAGCGCCCCTCGATCTCCGCGACATCACAATCGAACAAGCTTCCCGCAGGATCGATGCCCGCCACATTCAGCAACCGGATCTCATCCACCGCCGGATTCTCCGAAAGCTCGATCCGCTTCAACATGAACTCCTCGTTCTCCACCAAACCATGCTGAACCCCCAGCCAGACCGCATAGCCAAGCGCACCCAGCAGGGCGAGCCACAGGGTCATCCTGAAGAGCTGCGCCATCGCATGCCGCACATCGAACCAGAAAATCCGCGGCGACATGACATTCGCCTTCAGCATCTTCACCTGATGCCGGTTGCGTACTTTAGATGTCTTGCGCTTAAACATAGTTCATCTTTTACCCAAAGCCAAACTCAACTCAGCGATCCGCAGGCACAGAGCGGTGAAATCCATCCCGCTTGCCGCGGCACTCTTCGGCAGCAGGCTCGTCTCGGTCATCCCGGGAATCGTATTCGCTTCCAGCACGAAGGGATTCCCCTCGTCGTCCAGCAGCACATCAACCCGCGAATAAACCTCCACACCCAGCGAGCGATGCGCTTCCAACGCCGCATCCTGCACGGCGCGGGTCGTGGCCTCATCCAGCGCGGCCGGACAGAAATACTGGCTTCCCTGCGCCCCACTCAACCAAGGGTACTTACTAGCCATATCGTAGACCCCATCCGGTGGCACGATCTCAACGACCGGCATCGCCACCCCGTCCACCACGGCCACCGTCAGCTCACGGCCCTTCACGAACTGCTCGACCAGAATCTCATCGCCATATTTCGCGGCATCCTCCATCGCTGCTTCCGCCGCAGCCGCATCCTTGACAATGTGGACCCCGACACTCGAACCCTGGCACGGAGCCTTCACCACGTATGGCAGCTCCATCTCCGGCATTTTCACGCCGGAGGAAACATCGATGATTTCAGAGGCCGGCGTCGGCACCTTCGCCTCGAGGAATTTCGCCTTCGCCAGATTCTTATCAAAAGCCACCGCACTGCTTTTCGAACCCGCCCCAGTATACGGCACACCCCGCTGCTCAAGGATCGACTGCAGTTGGCCGTCCTCACCAAAGGTTCCGTGAATCACGTTGAAGGCCAGCCCCGTGCCCTCCGGCAGGTCAAAATCCGCGCCCTTCACATCCACACCTTCCACACGCAGCCCGGCATCAAGCAGCGCCTTGAGCACGGCTTTTCCCGAAGCAAGCGAGACGTCCCGCTCGGATCCAGGCCCGCCCATCAGTACCGTAATTAGAAGATTATCAGGTAACATGATCAGAATGTATTTTCGTCTTCACCGATGATTTTCACTTCGGTCTCCAGTTCGATGTTTCGTTCGCTCCGCGCCTTCGACTTGATTCGTTCGATCAATCCCAGCACATCGCCCGCCACCGCGCCACCGCGATTGACGATGAAGTTCCCGTGAACATCCGAGACCCCCGCCTTGCCGTTCTCGCGGCCCTTCATTCCCAGCTCATCGACCAGCATCCCGGCCGGGGTCTCCACCGGGTTCTTGAAAATACAGCCGGCACTCGCCGCGATCGGCTGACTCTTCCGGCGCTTCGCCCGTGATTCGTCCCACTTCGCCTGGATGTTCTCCGCCGTGTCCTGCTCTCCTTTGAAAACCGCCCGCAATGCGAAGTTGCGTCGCAGCTCCTGCACGTTGCGGTACTCGGCGGTGATCTCATCACGACTCCGTGTCCGAATCTCACCATCCTCGTCGAGAAAAGTCACACTCACCACCTGATCGAAGGTCTCGATCCCCATCGCACCGGCATTCATCCGCAGCGCACCACCGACATTGCCCGGAATGCCTTCCATCCACTCAAAGCCACCGATCTCCGCTGCTTGAGCCACACTCGCAAGCTTCTTCAAGCGCACGCCCGCACCGGCGACCACATGGCCGTCGTCGTCGACATAACACTCGGCAAACTCGCCACCCGCCGGATGAATCACCGCACCGCGGATGCCGCCATCGCGAACCAGCAGGTTGGAGCCGCGACCAACCACCCGCACCGCAATGCCACGCTCGCGACAGTAATCCGCCGCCTCCGCAAAGGCCTTGAAAGTATGCGGCTCAATCCAAAACTGCGCCGGCCCGCCGACCAGCATCGTCGTGTGACGCCGCATCGGCTCATAGAGTTTCACCGAGATCTCATCTTCGGACTGCCCGCCGACAATCTCCTCGAGGATCTTCTGGTCCCGGGCAATCTTGGTTCCGGGCTCGTGGATGTTCCCCGCGCCCAGCGTGATCAGCATATCCCCATCGTCCAAGGCATTGCCAACCTGATGGTGGGCGCTTTGAAGATCGGGAACCGAAGTGACCGGAATCTTTCCATGCTTTCGAACCGCATCGACAATCGTCTGCCCACTCACCCCGGGAATCGGCTGTTCGCTGGCAGGATAAACATCGGTGACGAAAACCTCGTCCGCCGCGGCAAGCACCCGGCCGAAGTCGTCCGCCAGCGCCTGAGTCCGGGTAAAACGATGCGGCTGGAAAACCACGACCACCCGCCCGGGCTTCAATTGGCGCGCCGTCTGGAGCGTCGCCGCGATCTCGGTTGGATGGTGGCCATAGTCATCGACGATCCGCAGCTTCTTCGAAAGATACTTCGTCTCAAAGCGACGGCGCGCACCCGCAAAGGTATTCAGGGCCCGGGATACCAGAAGGAAATCGGCACCGAGACGATCGCAGGTCGCGATCGCCGCCAGCGCATTCAGCACATTGTGGCGACCCGGAATCCCAAGCTCCACCTCACCCAGCCTCTCACTCCCGTGAAATACGGCAAAGGCCGTAGCTCCTCGCAATTCACGGATCTCGGTAGCGGTATAATCGCAATCCGCCCAGCCATAGCTGACCGATTGCTCGCGCTCCGCGCAAACCGAGCGAGCGCCTTCGTCCTCACCACAATAAACCACCGGCCCGCTCGTTTGCGAAAGCAGTGTCCGAAACACCTCCTTGATCTCATCGAGATTGCGGTAGTGATCAAGATGCTCGGCCTCAATGTTCAACACGATCGAACAAGCCGTCCGATAGAGCGCCAGCGTGCCGTCGCTTTCATCACCTTCCGCCACCATCCATTCGCCATCATCCGACCAGCGTGCATTCTGACCCAGCACCGGAATCTCGGCACCCACATAGTGACTGGGACGGAATCCCGCCTCCCGCAAGGCGTGCGCCACCATCGCCGAAGTAGTCGTCTTCCCGTGCGTTCCGGAAACGATGATCCCCTTGCGGGTGTTGAGAATCGCCGCGAGGCACTCGGCCCGTCGCAGCAAGCGGATCCCCTGCTCCTTCGCCGCCACCAGGGCCACATTGTTCGGCCGGATGGCGGAGGAATAGACGACCGCATCCGCACCCTCCACCGCCTCGGCGGTGTGCGGCGAGGAAAAGCGCAGACCAAGCCCCTGCAGGCGCTCGGTCTCACCACTCGTCACGCGATCCGAGCCACTGACCCGGTGACCCATACCCATCAACAACAACGCCAGACCACTCATGCCCGAGCCAGCCACACCCACGAGGTGGATCCGCAGCGGCTTCGACAAATTCGTCAGTCGTTGGGAAAGTTCGTTCATTCAATCACCTTCAAAATCGCTTCACAGACCTGGTCCGCGGAATCGTTCACCGACAGCTTTCGAACCGCATCCGACATCTGCTTCCGCTTTCCGGGTTCCAGCATCTCCCCCACCCGCGTCGCCAGCTTCTCAGAATCCAGATCCGCTTCCTGCTCAAGATAAGCCGCACCCGCTTCGGAGAACACCTTCGCATTCCAGGTCTGGTGATCGTCGGCCGCATAGGGAAACGGCACCAGCACCGAAGGCAGGCCCAGAAAGGCCAGTTCGGTCATGCTCGATGCCCCGGCCCGGGCGACTACCGCATCGCTCACCGCGTAGGCCGACGGCATGTCATCGCAAAATCCCAGCACCTTGTATCCTTCACGCTTTCCGGCCTGATCGATCACCCGTTGCTCATCGCCCGGACCCGCAATGTGCAGCACCTGGACGCCATCTTCAAAAGCCGCCTCCGCCACGATCGTGTTGAGCCTCCGCGCACCTTGGCTCCCCCCCATCACCAACAAGGTCGGCTTCGAAGGATCCAGGCCAAACTTTGCCGCAGCTTCCCCCCGACTCGGCAGACATCTCAACTCCTCGCGCACCGGCGTTCCGGTCAGCACACACTCGGATCCCGAAAAGTGGCTGCGTGCCGCCTCCAGTCCGATGAACACCTCGCGGCACCAACGCGCCGTCAAACGATTCGCCTTACCCGGCAGTGCATTGGAATCATGCACAAACCCCGGCAGCCCGGACTTCTTCGCGGCATAAACCGGCGGCAGCGAAGTGAAGCCCCCCATGCCCAACACCGCATCCGCACCAAAGTCCTTTAGAATGACCCGGCAGCGGCCGATCGTCCGCCACAACCCCCAGAGAAACGGCAGCATCTTCGGCGAAAAAGTCGGTGGTTTCACCGCGGCCGGAATCGTCTCAAAGCGGTACTGCGAATACTTCCGCGACGCCTCCTGATCGATTTTTTTCTCGGACACCAGCAGCACCACCCTGCCGCCACGTGCCGCCCAAGCCTCCGCCACTGCGAGGCCGGGAAAGAGATGTCCTCCCGTGCCACCGCAGGCAATCACCAGCCCCGGTTGCCCGCCATTCGATTCCATGTGTGTTGTCCCGATAACTCCCGGCGGTGCCATTTCCGCCAAGAACTGCCCGAAACATGCAACATTTCCTAAATATCAAGCAATCCCCAAAACCCAAATACTGCGGGTTTTTACGCTTTTTCGAGCGATCTCGCCTTTCGAAGCCTCTCAGCGGCATGGATTCCCTCCACCCCGCATCGGTCTCACTTCCCCTCCTGAATCTCCTGCCCACAATTCCAACAGACTTCGAAATTGCCCGGGTTGATCTCACCACAAGCACTGCAGGTCAGCTCCGTTGTCACGGCCTTCTCGGAAGACTCAATGAAGCCACGCAGAAGTTCAATGGCGCGGTCCTTGTCGGCCGGGTCCAGAATGCACAGCGCCGGCAGGAAGACAGGAATCGAGACCTCGGTGATCGCGAGCGTGTCATTCCTGATAAAGGTTTTGATTCCCTCCGACTCCAGAATGCTCTGAAAATGTCCGATCCGGGACGAATCCCGATCACGATAAAGTTCGATCATCCCAAGACTCATACAAGCGCCCGTGTCCGAATCGAGAGAGAAATACGGTCACCCGCGATTCGCCATTTGTTTGCGGAACAGCGGCACCAACTCTTCATCCATCCAGGCAAAAGCCGCATCAATGCCATCTTTCCTGTAGATCGCCCCGATCTTCGCCTCCACCCGCGTCGGGTTTCCAAAAGCACTCAGGAAATCGTTCGAAGTCAGCCGGGTGAACCATTCCCCATCCATCGTGCCCCGCTCGCGCAGCACCCAGTTCCTCGCAAACAGCGCCAGCACGGCATCCCCAATCCACGCGCTCTCGCGCTCCGCCCGTATCTCATCCTTGGTCATCGCGGCGGAAACCTGTCCTCAAGGGGCCGGCGACGCCAGTTTTTCCATCCGCCTCCGCTTCATCTCGGTCCGCAGGCGCTCTTCAGACTCCCCATCCCAGTAGCCCGGTTGAAGTTCGAGAAAGATACTAGTGTACGGCAGCGCCGTAGTCGTCCGCAGCACCAGCACATCAAAGCTTTTCTGCGCATCCTGAACCAAAGTCATCAGCGAATCCTGATCCAGTTCCGTAAACTCGTGACCGTGGAGCGCCTCATCAAGCACTTCGCGATACCCATCGATCCCAGGCGCGAAATCGTTTTCAACCGCACGCATTTCGCGTGGAATGAAGATCCGTGGACGAACGTGCTCGGTCCGCTCCAGAGTCCTCAAGACCTCGTCAAGCACCACCGGGATCGGTTCGTAAGTGTTCACTTGGCGGGTGCCCGGCCGGGAATGCGCAGGAAAGGAGGCCTCCGCGATCACGATCCAGTTCCGGTAGCCCAATTGTGCCGTCTGCACTTCAACTGCCGCCTTCCAGCCATCCTTGCTCGTCAACCCGCAGGTCGTCAGCAGCAGCAGGATTGGCATCGCCGTCAGGTTATGGAAGAAGCGTTGCACCGCGCTCATTAAAGAGTCGTCAGACTCTCACTGTCAACGAGAGCCACGCAACCCTCCTCGGATTCAGATCTCTACTGGACAAGCTGCCCAGCCATCACACGATCAACCATGAGCTCACCCATCCTCGTCATTGGTGGCAATTCCGGCATCGGATTGGCCAGCGTGAAACACCTCCTCAATCATGAGCGTACACTCATCGCTGCCGCCCGCCACTCCGCCCCACTCGAAGAACTTGGCATCTCGACCCTGCCCTTTGATGCCGAAGCGCCGGCCCTCGAAGCTTCACAGCTTCCCGAGCGTCTCTCCGGTCTCGTCTACTTTCCCGGCACGATCTCGCTGAAACCTTTTCATCGCATGAATCCCGAGGACTTTCTCAAAGACCTCCAAATCAACCTCCTCGGCGCCGTGCACGCCATCCAAGCCGCCCTGCCCGCGCTCAAACAAGGCGCTCCCGCATCAATCGTCCTTTTCTCCACGGTCGCCGTCGCGCAGGGCATGCCCTTTCATGCTTCGATCGCCGCTGCGAAAGGCGCAGTCGAAGGTCTGGCCCGCTCGCTGGCAGCCGAACTCGCACCCCACATCCGCGTCAATCTGATCGCACCCTCGCTCACCGACACCCCGCTCGCCGGTAGTCTGCTCGGCTCGGAGGCCAAGCGCGAGGCCTCGGCAAAACGTCATCCCTTGCAGCAAGTCGGCGACCCGGACGACATCGCCTCACTCGTCTCCTTCCTCCTTTCCGACGCCTCGAAATTCATCACCGGCCAAACCCTCCGTCCGGATGGCGGACTCTCTTCAACCCGACTCTTCGCCTGATGAAATCAATCACCGCCTCCGAGCTCTCCACCATGGACAAGCTCGCACGCGTCCAACTGGCCACCTCCCTTCCCGGCCTCAAACCCGTCGCCTTGATCGGAACCATCAATGCCGAAGGGCGGACCAACCTCGCGCCCTTCTCAAGCATCGTTCACCTGGGCTCCAATCCCGCCCTGCTCGGCATGGTCACTCGTCCCGACGTCGTGGAACGCCATACGCTGGCCAACATCATCGATTCCCGCACTTGGACCATCAACCACCTCACGCCAGCCATCTATGAGCAGGCTCACCACTGCGCCGCCCGCTACCCGGACGAAATCTCCGAGTTCGAAGCCAGTGGTCTAACACCGCACTTCGAGCAAGACATCCCCGCCCCCTTCGTCGCCGAGTCACCCTTGAGGATCGCCCTCACTCTTGAAGAGCTGATCGACATCGCCACCAACGGCACCAAGCTCATCGTCGGCCGGGTCACCCTGATCCAGTGTCAGGATGGGCACGTCATGGACGACGGCTCGCTCGATCTGGCCGCCATGGGATTGGTCGCCTCCACCGCCCTCGACACCTACTTCACCGTGTCACCGCTCGGCCGGCTTCCCTACGCAAAACCCCGCAGGTAAGCGCGCGATAGCGATAGCTCCTGATTTCCAAAGAGCGTTCACCACGCTTGCTTTGCCTTTCCAACCTGCGAAGCTTCGCGAATCATGCAGTCCCGACCATCGCTGAAACTCATTTCCGCCGCTCTAGCCTGCGGCCTCGCCCTTCCCGCCTGGGCCGACAAAAGCGCCCTCGAGCCGCAACTGTCGGATCCTTATGAATTCGATATCTCCCGGTTCATCGATGTTCTCAATTTTCGAGCCGTCTACTCCAGCGGCATGGAACTGGACAATTCGCCGGTCGAGTTTGATTTCACGGAACTCAGCCTTGCAGCCTTCCTGACCAAGCCGCTCAAACTTGGCGGTGACTGGTCCGCCATTGCCTATCTCAACTTCGAGGCCTCACAATTCGAGTTCGACGGCAACCCGCCCATCGGCACCGTCATTGATGACATTGAAAGCGACCTCTACCGCATCGGCGTTCCCATCGTCGTCTTGAATACCTCAGCGAACTCACCCTGGTCCTATGGAGCCTGGATCAGTCCCTCAATCTCATCGGACTTCGACCATGTCGACTCCGATGACTTCTTTCTCGATGTCGCCATCGCCGCCGCCTACCAGGTGAATGACAAGCTGCTCGTTGGCGGGGGCGTCTTTGCCTCGGACATCCTCCACGATCCCTTCGTGATTCCGGGAATTGGCTTCGTTTGGACTCCCCGCGAAGACTGGCTTGTCTCCTTCTACGGACCTCGTTTTGTCGCCCGGCGCGACATCAACGACCGCAATCAGATCGGCTTCGAAATCACAAATAATGGTGGCCTGTGGAACATCGACTCGGGGAACGCCTCCAGAAGACTGGACTTCAGCTCGTGGCGCTCCGGACTCTACTATCGCTACAACGTCGCCGGCGAAATCTGGCTTCATGCGGCGGCCGGCTTTACCTTCGCCAATGAACTGCAGGTTCAAACCCGCGACGGTACCGACCTCTTCCCCAACCAACTCGGCGATGCCGATCCCTCTCCCTACGTCTCGCTTGGCATCAGCCTCGCGCGCTGGTAGACGATCCGACACTCCGCTTTTTCAGGCTGCCCACGATCGCGGGCAGCCTTTTTTCGTCAAGTCAGCGGTCCTTCTTGCTGTTCTGAATCGCCTCTTTGATCGGGCGCGTCACCACATAGCCACTCTCAACCGTCTGCCCGCCTTGCGTCACAGTGCGTCTGGTAAGGCAGCCGCTCAGAGACAGCAGTAGAAGGACTAGAGCGGAAAGTCGGGCAATGGAGCGAACGTTCATGGGCAAGAAAGGTGGACTCGAGACGTTAACGCCGCCCTACCTAGATGGGGAGGTCAAAATTTCCATGCCTGAGGCAGGGCGATCAAGTTAGGGAGAGGAGTCTTTCGGGGAGTGTAGGCCGGGCCTGCAGCTCCATTTGCCATTTGGGTCAGTCAAGGTTTTCAACTCTTCAGGTGGCTACAATGGTTCCAGTAGACCATCAAGCTTGCAGGCTGCAGAAGTTCTCACTGCCGTGTCGTAGCCTACGGATCCAGTAATGGATATGGGATTGATTTCAGAAAGACACTTCATGACGCGAGCTCTTTTCGTACCTCAACCGAATCCGGCACCCGTTCGTGCTACCATCCGACCCACCGCCTGGCCCGTCGCAAAACAGGTGCCCATCACCCGAATGGACGCCTGTGCCTCGTGATCGCAGGAAATGCAGCGCCCGGCCACATACAAACCATCGACTCCCGCCACCCGCAAAGCCCCGGACGGAATACCGGACGCCTTCCCTCCCTCCGGATAGCGCAGCTTCGGCCCACGATTGGTTTCACGTAACTCAAGCGGCCAGGTCGCCAAGGCAACTTCGTCTTTGCACCTCTCCCCGGCCAGGATCTCGGCACCTGTTAGGATGACCTCTCCCCGATATCGCCGGCTCTCCCTGACGCCGGCCCGCGCAGGCCAGTGAGAAACATAGGCCATCCCCCACCCCTCTTGATGCTTCCTCAAATAACCCAGCACCGCATTCGTCACGGTTCGCCCGCTTTCCTCGAGCGCGGAAAGACAGGCTGGATCGGTCGGATCATAGCCACCGGTTTCTTCACCTGATAGATCCAGCGTGCCGAAGACCTCCCCGCTCCGGCCACTACTGCGGAAATGCATGCCGAGCGACGACTTCGGCAAATCACCCGATCGCACGCCTTCCACCAGCCGACCACTCAAAGCCAGCCCCTCCAGCTCCCCCACCACGCCCTGAATCCCGCTCACGTAGGCCGGCCTCTGCAGGCGATCCGCCGCCACCCGATCATCCGGCAAACCGAGCATCGCGGCTCCGACGGCATCGCCACTCGCGTCGATCACCGCACCCGCTTCAATTTCACGGATCTCTCCCCGACATGCCACCTTCGCCCGCCATCCCGGCTCCAGCGAAATCACATCCGAGTGAAACAATACCTGCACCCCACTTTCACGCAGCATCTCATCGGCAATCCGCGCGAACTCAACAGGATGCTGCGGTAACACCCACACACGACCCATCTTCACCGGTCCGGCACCTGTCGCCATTTCCATCCGGTCTGCAAACTCCTCCGGTAAACCCGGATTCGCATGTCGCGCCTCATCACCATCAATGAAGTAAAGTCCGCAAAAGGTATGCACGAGCGACGCCGTTCCCATGCCTCCCGCCATGCCATGGCGTTCGACCATCACCGTTTTCATCCCCGCTCGCGAAGCCGTCACGGCCGCAGCCAGTCCGGCACTGCCACCGCCGATCACCAGAACATCAACTTTCATCCCTTGGTATTGATGGTTACCGCCATACTTGTCGGCGTCCCCAGCGCCTCCCGGCTGGCATCCCCTACACCCAAGGCCACACCAAAGCGCTCCTCAATCACCACGATCAACTGCATCACCGCCATCGAATCAAGACCCGCCTCAAACAAGTCCACCTCGACGCCACAGTCCGACGGCAGCTCAAGGATTCCCTCCTCGCGCAGCATCTCCAGTACCCCCTCGGGTTCACAGCGGACCTTCATTTCGCAGAGCATTCTCCCAATCCCGGCCGGGATCAAGACCCGGCACGTCACAACCTCTTTCCAATCTCAACAAAACCTCAGCAAGTTCGCCAGGAAACACACAACCGCTGCCACCAACGCTGAAAGCTGGCCTCCTTTCCATGGAATGCTCTCAGACAGTTAAGTCCTCACCGTCTAAGTTTCCCTCCGCCCTGCCGAAGGGCCGGCTGAACTGAAGGCATCGGACGTGTCGCAGGACGCGTGCTCGGCATCGAGGGCCTCGTCGACGGACCGCTTGGCCGGGTCGTGGGATAGGGCGTCGGCTGAATGGTCGGCGGTCTTCCCTGGGGAGGACGAGTGCTTGGCGGCTTTGCAATCGGATGCTCAGGCTTCGGTTTTCCCCCGTGAGGCGGACGAGTAGGCGGCCGAGTAGGTGGACGCTGATAAGGCGGCCGTCCATAGGGCGGACGCACGACCACGTAGCCGTAGTTCGGCCAGTAGCGGTAGTAGTGCCCGCCGTTCACCCAGTAGCTGACTCCCCCAATCATTGCCACGGTGTAACCCACCGGCACCGTCTGACTTACATACCCTTCCGGCTGCTGCTCGTAGTAGTTGGTGCAAGCAGTCAGGAGAAGGGAGGAAAGTCCAACGATTGCGCATCCGAGGAACTTCGTCATCAGGGAAAAATGACTCACAACCAACCCTCACGCAACCATCTAAACCGCATTCCAATTAATTCCGCGGCGAGTAATCGACAGCAAGGCATTGGGATCGATAGGATGGTCATCAATGAAGAAAACCTTTTTTATCGTTGTTGTCGTCATCGCCGCGATGATCGGAGCCCTCGTGCTCGGATCCATCGGAACTTACAACGGCCTGGTCGGCAAACAGCAGGCCGTCGACGCCGCCTGGGCGCAGGTCGCCAATCAGTATCAACGCCGGGCTGACCTGATCCCGAATCTCGTCAGTACGGTCAAGGGTTCCGCCGACTTTGAAAAATCCACTCTCGAAAGTGTGATCGAAGCCCGTGCTTCGGTCGGCAAGGTCAACGTCGACATGAGCAACGCCCCGGAAAGCGCCGCCATGCTCGAGAAATTTCAAGATGCCCAGAACCAGTTCGGGAGCGCACTGCAACGACTACTCGTCACCGTCGAACGCTATCCCGACCTCAAGGCAAGCGCCGGATTCCGGGACCTTCAAGCCCAGCTTGAAGGTGCCGAGAACCGCATCGCCGTCGAGCGCGGACGCTTCAACGAGGTCTCGAAAGTCTACAACACCGCCATCAAGAAGGTCCCTGCCGTCTTCTTCGCAAGCATGCTTGGTTTCGATTCCAAACCCTATTTCGAAAACGAAGCCGGAACGGAGAAAGCTCCTGAAGTTGATTTCGACTTTGGAAACAAGGGAAGCGATGCCGAATGAGGATCGCCCACCCAAACATCGCGCTCATCTCTCTTCGACTCGTCGTCGGCCTGTGGCTCGCTATTACAGGCATCGTAGTTGGCGAAACCCTGCCGCGCAGCCCGGAGCCTGACTATATCCATGACGAAGCATCTTGGTTGAGTCCGACGGCCTTCAGAGCGCTCGACACGAGACTTGAATCCTACGAACGGGAAAGCTCCTCGCAGATCCTCGTCGCGATCTTTTCCCGGATTCCCGAAAACGACGACATGCTTGGCTTCAGCCAGCGGGTCTTCGAAAAATGGGAACCCGGCCAAAAGGGGAAAGACAATGGAGTGATCCTCTTCGTCTTTGATGCCGAACGAAAACTCCGCATCCACACCGGCTATGGTATGGAAGGCGTCCTCCCGGATGCCCGCTGCAAACAGATCATCGACGAGATTATCGTGCCCCGCTTGAAGGCCGGAAAACGCAACGAGGCCATTTCCAAAGGCGTCGATGCGATGATCGCCGCGACCAAGGGCGAATACCGAGGAACGGGAAAGACGAACCTCGACTCGAAGTCCAAAGGCCCACCCTTCCACCTGATCTTCATCGTCGTCATCGCGTTGTGGGTTCTCTACACCACGTGGCGCGATCGTGACGTCGTCATCACCGGCGACGGATCCGATCATGGTGGTTGGAACTCTTGGGGAGGCGGCGGCTTTGGTGGAGGCGGGGGTGGATTTGGTGGAGGCGGTGGCTTCGGCGGGGGTGGCGGCTTCAGCGGAGGCGGCGGCATGAGTGGCGGAGGAGGCGCAAGTGGAGGATGGTGAGAATCCAAGCAATCGAAGCATGAGAGACTTTCTAACAGAAGAGCAGGAACAGCGGGTGGTCCGTGAAATTCACAACGCGGAAACCCGCACCACCGGTGAAATTCGCATCGTCATTTCCTCGAAGCGGGTTTTCCGGCCGGAGAAATACGCTTGGAAGGCATTCCGCCGCATGGGCATGTCGAAGACCGAGGCACGCAATGGCGCGTTGATCGTCGTCATGGTCCGCCACCGGCGCTTTTTCGTGCTCGGGGATCAGGGCTTGAATGCCGTCGTTGAGCCAGACTATTGGGAGAATCTCGCCCTAGCGATGTCGGAAGAACTCAAGAACGGTGAGCGCTGCGAAGCCCTTATTCATGGAGTCAAAACCCTGACCGACACCATGGCCCACCACTGGCCTGCCGACGGCGAAAACCCCAACGAGCTCCCCGACGAAATCGCCTACGATTGACCGGGTTGCGCCAGGCCGGAGATCGCCGAGGTTGGGAGCATGAAATTGGTCAAATCCTGTGCCTGCTGCGGTCGCGAGATCGAGTGGCGGAAGAAGTGGCAGAACTGTTGGGACGAGATCCGCTACTGCTCGGAGAAATGCCGCCGCCAGCGAGTCACCTCGAAGGACCAGCAACTCGAAGCCACCATCATCGGGATTCTCGAATCCCGAGCATCAGGAAAAACCATTTGCCCGAGCGAAGCGGCGCGGAAATGCTTTGGAGAAGATTCATGGCGACCGGAGATGGAGCGCACCCGCCAGGCCGCACGCCGACTCGTCGCCACAGGAAAAATCGAGATCGTCCAGCAAGGCCACACCGTCGATCCTTCCACCGCCAAAGGCCCGATCCGACTGCGAAGGGGCCCTGACTTTTCCTGATGCCCGACGAGATCCAGATCCAGGCGCGACCGGCTGGCATTTACCTGCCGGAGCTCGACCTGTGGCTCGACCCCCGTGGCCGTCAAACCCGCGCCTTCATCTCCCACGCCCATGCGGACCATCACTCGCGTCCCGAGCAGGCGATCTGTTCACCCGAAACCGCCCACCTCCTTCATCGGCGCTTCGGCCTCAAGCGCGAGACTCTAACCGTCATCGAAGACGGCGAAGCGCTGCGGCTCGATGGCTTCGAACTTCACCTCTACCCCGCCGGCCACGTCATCGGATCCTCGATGCTCCATCTGCGCCGGATCAGCGACAATCAATCGCTGCTCTTCACCGGTGATTTCAAAACCATGGCCACCCGAACCTGCCCCGCCGCCCCGGCCGTGAAGGCAGACACCTTGGTGATAGAAACCACTTACGGCCGACCCGAGTATGTCTTTCCCGCCCGCAGTGAAGTCGAAAAATCCATCGTCCGCTTCATTCAAGCCGCCTTCGATTCGGGCGAGGTGCCGATCCTCTGCGCCTATTCGCTCGGCAAGGCTCAGGAGCTTTCCTCACTTCTCGGCGAGAACCACCTCCCCTTTCAAGCCCATCCAAGTGTGATCGAAATGAACGATGCCTGCCGCGAGCTTGGCATCGATCTTCCCGAGGCGGAAAAAATCAGCACCCCGATTCCTGAAAATCACGCCATCATCTGTCCCCCAAGCGCCGTGCGCTCGACCAAGATCCGCCGACTGAAGAACAAACAAACCGCGATGATCAGCGGCTGGGGCATTCACTCGAACGCACGCTACCGCTACCAGGTCGACGAGGTCTTCCCGCTCTCCGACCACGCCGACTACCGGGAACTGCTCGCCTTCGTCGAAGCCGTCGACCCGGCGAGCATCTACACCATTCACGGTTCCACCCGCGAGTTCGCCGCCGACCTGCGGGCCACCGGCAGGCAGGCCTGGTCACTCTTCACCGACGACCAACTCGAGCTCATCCCCAAGCACCGTGAGAGCCTTGAAGCGCCGACCGAAGTGATCGCGAATGACCGCCCGCTCAGCCTGCTGAATGAACGCCTCAATGAAATTGCCGCCCTGCCCTCGAAGAAGCAGAAAAAGGAACTCCTCGCCGCGCTGATTTCCCCGCTCCCCGACTCCGAACTGCGCACCCTCGTCGACTGGCTTTCCGAGCGCTCGCTCAAACTCGGATTCGGCTTCGCCTCGATCCGGCTCGCACTTCTCAAAGCCTACTCGATCACTCTCGCCGAGTACCGTGCGATTTCCGAACAGCAGCAGGATCCCGCACGCACTGCCCGCATTCTCTCAAGCCTTCACCGCCAGCAGCAAACATCCCAGGCCTCGTTCACGACTGAGGATCTTCGCTCGCTGGTCGAAAGACTTCAATCCACCAGCATTCAGCTCGACGCCGTCCAACAGCTCGCGACCACCCTCTGCGGCCTGCCTCCCGCTGAAGTCGAGTTCGTCCTCCGCGTGCTCACCCGTGAGTTCCGCATCGGCAGCCGCGAAGGCCTGTTGGAAGAAGCCATCGCCGATGCCTTTGCCGCCGACCCCAAGGAAGTCGCCCGCGCCCACATGCTCAGCGGCGACCTCGGTCAAACTGCTCTGCTTGCAAAACATGGCGAGCTCCACCAAGCCGATCTTCAGGTTGGCACGCCGCTGAAGGTCATGCTCGCCTCGCCGGCACCCGATGCCGCGGCCATCTTCGAAAAACTCGCCACTCCCGATGGAGCCGTCTGGCTGGAGGATAAGTTCGATGGCATCCGCGCCCAGCTGCACAAACGGGGCAGCCACATCCACCTCTTCTCACGCGATCTGCGCTCGCTCGACGCCGAGTTTCCCGACCTGATCGCCGCCGCGACCAAGCTTCCCGACTGCGTGCTGGATGGGGAAATCATCGCCTACGAGGAGGGGAAAAAGCTCACCTTCTTCGACCTTCAGAAACGCCTCGGAAAGAAGCAGAAAAACCGCGGCCAGATCGACCTCTTCCACCCGCAGGAAATCCCCGTCCGCTTCATTGCTTTCGATCTGCTTTCGCAAAAAAACGTCGCCATCTGGCAGCAGCCGCTCATGAAACGCCGGGCCGAACTCGACCGCATCCCGTTCTCCGCACCCTTCGAGTCCGCCAAACTTCATCAAGCCCACAGCCCCGAAGAAATCGACGCCCACTTCAAGCAGGCACGGGCCCGCCTCAACGAGGGACTGCTCGCCAAGGACACTAACAGCCCCTACCACTTTGGCCGGCGTGGTCAGTCATGGCTGAAACTCAAGAAGGCGGAAGTCACCCTCGACTGCGTCGTCACCCGCGCCCAGCAAGGCCACGGCAAACGGGCGGGCGTGCTTTCCGATTACACCTTCGCCGTGCGCGATGACAGCAACGGCCAGCTTCGCATCATCGGCAAGGCCTACAGCGGCCTGACCGACGAGGAGATCGAGGAACTCACCGAGCACTTCCGCAAAACCACGATCGAAACCAAGCGCCGCACCCACACCGTCGACCCGCAAATCGTCCTCGAGATCGCCTTCGACTCGATCCGTCCCAGCAAGCGCCACGACAGCGGCCTCGCGATGCGCTTCCCGCGCATCAAGGCGATCCGGCGCGACAAGTCTCCGGAGGACATCGACACCCTCCAATTCGCCCGCACCCTCGCCTCGTGAAAACCCAACCGTCATCCACTGAGGCCTTCTTTTCCCGGCGGAAATGGAAGCCGGCCGACTTCCAGAAAGAGACCTGGAAGGCCTACGCGGAAGGGAAATCCGGGCTGCTCCACGCCCCCACTGGCCTTGGCAAGACCCTCGCCGTCTGGATGGGGCCGGTCAGTGAGGCCATCACCGCAACCAAGCCATCCAAGGAATGCCAGGTCCTTTGGATCACGCCCCTCCGGGCCCTCGCAAAAGACACCGCCCGCTCGCTTCAGGAACCTCTCACCGAACTCGGCTCACCGCTCGAAGTCGCCTTGCGAACCGGCGACACCTCATCCTACCGCAAGGCCAAACTGCGCGAGAAGCTGCCCTTCGCTCTCGTCACCACACCCGAGAGCCTTTCGCTGATGCTGACCTACGAAGACTCTCGTAGCAAGCTCGCCGACCTCAAGTGCGTGATCATCGATGAGTGGCACGAACTCCTTGGCACCAAGCGCGGTGTGCAGACCGAGCTCTGCCTCGCACGGCTTCGCCAGTGGGCCCCACAAGTCCGCACCTGGGGCATCTCCGCCACCCTCGGCAATCTCGATGATGCCCGCCAAAGCCTGCTCGGAGCCAAACACCAGCAAGGCGTCATGGTCCACTCCGCGCTCAAGAAGGAACTCAAGGTCGAAACCATGATCCCCCGCGAGATCGAACGCTTCCCCTGGGCCGGGCATCTCGGCATCCGCCTGGTCAAGCGCGTCGCCGCCTCCCTTCACAAGGCGTCCAGCAGCCTGATCTTCACCAACACCCGCTCGCAAAGTGAGATCTGGCACCAGTCGCTGCTCGAGGCCGATCCCTCGCTCAAGGGCCGCCTCGCCATCCACCACGGCTCGCTTTCACGCGACGAGCGCCAAGCCGCCGAAGACGCCCTTTTCAATGGCGAATTGCTCGGCGTCGTCTGCACTTCGTCGCTCGACCTCGGCATCGACTTCGCCCCGGTCGAGCAGGTCATCCAGATCGGCAGCCCGAAAGGCGTCGCCCGCCTGCTCCAGCGCGCCGGTCGCTCCGGCCACCAGCCCGGCAAGGCCTCGCGACTGCTCTGCATTCCCACCAACGCCCTCGAAATCCTCGAATTCGCCGCGGCTCAGGACGCTCTCGATGCACGTGAAATCGAATCGCGCCGACTGCTCGACAAGCCCCTTGACCTGCTCGTCCAGCACCTCAGCACCTGCGCCATCGGTGAGCCGCTCGACGAAAAATCATTCCGTAGTGAAATCGCTTCAACCCACAGCTACCGCCACCTCAACGACGCCGAATGGGAGTGGGCGCTCGGCTTCATCTCCGATGGCGGCGATGCCCTTCAAGCTTACCCGCAGTATCAAAAGGTCATCCGCCAGAACGGCACGCTGCACTTCACGGACAAGCGGATGATCCAGCTGCATCGCATGAACATCGGCACGATCACCTCCGACACCGCGATCAGCCTGAGACTGCGAAACGGCCAACGCCTCGGAACCGTCGAGGAAGGATTCATCACCAAGCTCAAACCCGGCGCGCCCTTCTTCTTCTCTGGGCGACTGCTTGAACTGGTCCGGGTGCGCGACCTCGTCGCCACCGTCCGCCCGTCCACCAGCAAGAAGGCCAAAGGTGAAATCCCCATCTGGGGAGGCGGAAAAATGCCGCTTTCCACCGAACTTGCCCACGCCGTTGCCCGCCGCCTCCGTGGCGACGACCTTCCCCCACGACGCGAACTTGCCGCCATCGATGACTTGTTAGAGATTCAGCGAAAGTGGTCGCAAGTCCCGACCGACGAGGTCCTTCAGATCGAGCACTGCCGCTCACGCCAGGGCGAGCACCTCTTCTTCTATACTTTCGCCGGCCGGCTTGTGAACGAGGGCCTCGGCACCCTCGCCGCCCATCGCCTGACCGATGGCCAATCGCAAAGCATCCAGGTCACCCAGAACGACTACGGCTTCTGCCTCACCTCGGCCTCCCCACTCTCTCTCAACGAAGCCCGCCTTCGCGAAACCCTCCGCCCGCAAGAGTTGTTGGAAGACCTTCTCGCCTGCCTCAACACCCACGAACTGGCGCGACGCAAGTTCCGCGAAGTCGCCCGCGTCGCCGGCCTGATCCAGCAGTCCCAGCCCGGCCGGATGAAACAAATGAGGAGCATCCAAACCTCCGCCAGCCTGCTCTACGAAGTCTTCAACCGCTATGATCCCGAGAACCTGCTCCTCGATCAGTCGAAACGCGAGATTCTCGAAGGCCAACTCGAATTCTCCCGCATGCAGGAGGTCCTCACCAGCATCTCTAACAAACCTTTTCGCCTGATCGAACTCGATCGACTCAGCCCGATGGCTTTCCCGCTGTGGGCCGAACGGCTCTCGTCGGTCATCTCGACCAAGGACGCCATGACCCTCATGGAGGAAATGCTTAAGGAGCTTGAGCAGCAGGCCGAAAAGACCCTCCAGTCATGACCGCGACCTCTCTCGATATCGACTTCCACGGGGAAGCATTGCAACTCCACCCGCAAGGAGCAATCTGGTGGCCAAGCGAGCACACCCTGATCCTTTCCGACGTGCACCTCGGAAAATCCGCCACCTTCCGCGCTCACGGCCTGCCTGTTCCTGAAGGTGAAAGTGAAGACGATCTCGTACGGATCACGAAACTCGTCACCCATTTCCATACCCAACGGCTTCTCATCGTCGGCGACTTCTTTCATTCCCGCTCGATTCTAACAGCCCCGTTCAAGGCAAACCTCAACAAGTGGCTCTCCGACCTCCCTTGCAAAGTCATCCTCATTCTTGGCAATCACGATCCACTTCCTCACAAGCTCGCCGATATCCCCCGGCTTCAGACCTGCTCCACACACCACATAAAACAACTTCACTTCGTCCACGACCCCGCCGAAGTCGTTGAAGGCACTCCCACCATCTCCGGCCACCTCCATCCCCTGTGCCGGATCGGAACGAAGAAAGGCCCTTCGATGAGAGTCCCCTGCTTCCTCCAACAAAGCAGCCATCTCATCCTCCCCGCCTTCGGGACCTTCACATCAGGAAAGCTCGTCGAGCCTGGCGACGACCGTAAAATACTCTACCCAATCACAGGAGACCAAGTTTCCCATAAACTCATGTTCTTGTAGTTCGCATGTCCAAGCTGCTCGAAGAAACGCGAACAGAGGATCTGAGGGCCAAAGAAGATCCCTACAGCTTCGCCGATTCCCGGGTCAGAAAGGATACCCGGAGCGCTCCGCTGGGACGCCGAGAGATCACAACGGTAAATCAACCCAAGCGATCATCCCCCATCCCCCATCCCTCATCTCCCATCCACCACCGGGGAATTGACAAACTCTTCCAGGATAGGATCCTCAAAAGCAAAAATCCCATGGCGCGAAGAGGCAAAAAGAAAAAGAAGCAGCCCAAGATTCACACCGATGCCCGGGGCAACTATATCTGGGAAAACTACTTTGTCGGCGGCAAGCAGAAGCGGCGGAGACAGCGGGTGACGGTCATCGATGGAGAAATCATTGACGATCTCGATGAATGGCTTCTCACCAATGCCAATGACATCGAATTACACCAACTCGAGCGCTGGGACCTCATCCATCAGCGCAACCTCGAAGAAGAGGGACTTCAAACCACTGATGACGCCATGAAGAAACCGTTCCGCTCACTCCGCCTCGATATGCTGGAACTCGAATCGGCCTTCGAGTTCGTGACCTCGTTCGATCCAAGCTATTCGGACGAACCATGTGTTTCCTTCCTCGACCTGAGCTCTGGCAAAGTCGTTGCAGCGGAGAGTGACGAGGAACTTGAAAATCTGTTAGGTGATCAGAACTACATCGACCTCCCCGAGGATTTATTCGACGATTGGGAATACGGCGGGCTCGAGAAATTCGTAAGTTCACTGCCGGACGATCCGCAGCGACAGCAATTGGCGCGGGCCATTCGTGGCAAGGGAGCGTTCCGGCGTTTCAAGAATATCCTATTTGGCGGCGGCAACGTCGAACTGAAGCACCGCTGGCATTGGTTCGAGACGCGACGGAAGCGCGAACGCATCGTCGATTGGCTCCACTCCCACCAGATCGAACCGGAATGGGGGATCGATATTTTCGAACCTCCTCCCTTACCCGACAAACGCCCCGATCTCCTTCGCGCCGTCATGGACTTCGTCCGCGAAACTCACCAACTGCCCGGCGTGTACCGCATCTCCCTGATCGGTTCGCTGGTCACCTCGAAGTCGATTCCGAAGGACGTCGATATCCTCGTTGAAGTGGATGAAGTGACACCTCTCCAAAAGCTGGCCAAGCTCACCCGGAACCTACTCGGAAAGACCCTGCAGACCGGCGACAATTGCGGTGCCGATGTCTTCCTCTGCGACCAAGATGGCGAATACCTTGGTCGCATCTGCTCTTATAAAAACTGTGCTCCCAACATCCGGCGGAGTTGTCCGGCGAAACACTGCGGGCGGCGGGAATACCTGTGCGACGACCTCCAGAATGTTGATCTCGATCCATCACTCATCGCCGAACCACCACTCACCCTGTGGCCCAAATTTGTCGCCCGCGCCGAAATACCAGATGATGTGCGAGCAGCTATCGACCAAACCCTTTTCCACAACCCAAGCTAGAGTATCGCTCCGAAAACAGGGGTATCAAGCGAAGCGTTGACTCCTCTCCAGACGGAGTGAGTGATTGTATTGGCGCAAATATCAGCCCTCGTAGCTGCCTTTCCACGAGGAAGCGATCATATCCCGGTTGCAAAGGGAAAGGCCAAGCCATAGGGGAAGTCCTACCATCCAGAACCCATGACGCCCTCTGACACACGACTCGATGTCGTCCACGAAGATCCCGATTTCGTGGTCGTCAACAAGGCGAGCGGCATGCTCTCGGTTCCCGGCAGGGGTCCGGAGAAGGCGGACAGTGTCGCCACGCGCGTCAGGATGCTCTACCCCGGCTGCATCGAACAACCTGCGGTTCATCGTCTCGACATGGACACTTCGGGCCTGCAGTTGCTTGCCCTCAATACCGATGCCCACCGGATTCTCTCCCGACAGTTTGAAAACCGGGAAACCCGCAAGCGCTACCTTGCCTTGCTCGATGGGATTCTTGAAGGGGATCGCGGCACCATCGAGCTGCCCTTCCGGCTCGACGTCGATAACCGGCCGATCCAGATCTACGATGAGGTGCATGGAAAGATCGGGATCACCCACTGGGAAAAAATCGGCGTCGAGCATGGCAGGACCCGGATTGCTTTCGTGCCGGTCACGGGGCGAACCCACCAATTGCGGGTGCACTCCGCCCACCCGAAGGGCTTGGGTATTCCGATCGTTGGAGACACTTTCTACGGCAATGGCCGTAGGTCAGGGGAACTCAAACTGCACGCGATCGAGCTGGGCTTCACGCACCCCCGGACGGGTGAAGCGCTGCACTTCGAGTCAGCACCCGCGTGGTAGGTGGCAGTCCAGACCGCTTTCCTTTTCACGGGATCTATTCCGTTGCCGCGGTCTGAATATTCATTCCGTTCGATCGAGCATCGGAGGCCGATGACTTTTCCAAGCGGATGAGACGTGCTTCGAAGAGCTGGTCGCGTGAATCGAGAACGGTGACCTTCCGGGTGAGCTTGTCATTCTCTTCGCGGAGTTGAGCCACTTCGGCATCCTTGGCGGCAAGAAGGGCTCGCTGGGCTTCCAAACGACGTGCCAGTTCCTGCGTCGCAGAAACGTTCAGCATGGCGATCGCATCGTAGTCCACCGTGCGGAAGTCATTCACCTCGCGACCATAAACGAAGAGCTTGTCGTCCTCTGACTTGAAAGCGGTGCGGAATCGGCCCTCCGCAATTTCCAGCACTTCATGAATACCCTCTTCCTTGCCCGAGATCAGTTTGACTCGCTCGCCCATTTTCAAATCCGTGGCCAGCTCCACCCAGCCATCTTTGGTTTTGGCGATCTGGTAGATATCCGGCACCACATCTGTCTGCAGACTGACAGCCTGCGGGTAGACCTTTTCCACCTGCTGGGCGACCACCTTTTTCTGAGGAACGCTCCCTTTGCCGATCACGTCCTTGTAGTGATAATCCGTCACTTCAATTCCCACAAGTGTGTCGAGATCCTTGGCCCCATCAGAACACCCTTCGATACTCTTGATCCGTTCGTCCGACGAACTGACCAGCGCCGTGCCTGACCAGATGGCACCGTCGGCGTAGATCGACGTTGCCGGCTTGGCGTTGGACGGCGCTGGAATCCCATTAACCGTGCCACTGATAATCGTCGGGCCCACATCCGAACTGAACTTTCCGGTGACTTGGTTGATGAAGCGGCCATCGATAGCGGGGAACGAGGTCACATAGGCGTAGCCGGAGTCACCTGCGGCACTGCCCGACACATTGCCCTTCACCACCAGCTTCGCCTGCGTCGGTGTTGTCGTGCCGATCCCAACTCGATTGGCCGTATCGATTGTCATCGCCGAAGTATTTCCCGTCTGGAGATGAAGCTTCCCGATGGTGGTGCGCAAGACCAGTTCTCCGGGAGCCGCAGATGCGCTACTGAAGACTGAATTTCCCTGCTGAAACAGGGCCCCGCGACCTCCAGCTTCCCAGAACTCTACGGATTTGGTAAGTATCCTATTGGTGTTGTCGATTTGGCCAACCTTCAGGGTGTTAGGAACACGCAGTTCACCAGTGATATTAACCCCTGAAGCATCCGGCGTTACATTGGGAATAGCATCCGCAATATCCGCAGTAAGGGCCCGAGGAGCGGGAAGAATGATCTGCCGCGGGGAGATTGGAGCATCAGAGCCCACCTTGATTTCGAGATACGCCGTCGGCGTGGTCGCCATGCTGGTGGTAAGAGAGCGATCGGCCGTGTCGCGGCTACCGATGATGACATTGAAGCGGCTGTTCACCAAATCAGCGAGCGGACCGTGGCCGGGATCGGTGCTGCCATCGAGGATGTAAGGCCCCCAGATCTGTTCCCCGTCGACGGCGGCCGTCCAGAGAGAGAACTGAATGGGATATTGACCGTCTGTTAGAGGTGCCCCCACGGCATTGGTAAGGCGGCCCTGGTAGTTGATCTGCCCTTGGGCAAGGTTCGGTGCAAGCAGGGCGAACCCGGCGACGAGCAAAAGGCTCAGGAAGGTGTGATTGATGTGTTTCATGAAGTGATTCGTTGATGGATGGAGACGAAGGCAGGCGGGTAGTCGGATGGCATCAGTTGGGCGGTTTAATTCGGTCGCTGTGTTTGTAGGCGATGATCAGTTCGATATCCTCGATCTGGTCGACATTGACGACGAAACCGTTGCCGTGGATTCGTGGGATCTGGAATTCCCAGCCTGACGCAGCGATGCTTCGTCCGGCGAAGGCGTTGACCTGAAAATTGGGACCAAGGTTGTCCTGAATGCCATCGGGGCCCTGGATGACCGCCGAGGACCGATTGTAGGCGACGGCGATCGACGGGGTGTGTTCCGACACGGGGACAAAATTCTGGCTGAAGTCCGGCGAGACCCAATACCGGAAGGGTGAAACGAGAAGCTCGCCCCGAGCATCGCCCGGTTGCAGGCCGGCGATGCTGCGGTCCGAGCGGGGGGGAACCCGGGTGTGAAAATACATGGTCCCACCATAGGTCAGGTTGCCACCCAGATTCACAGGGACAGAGGGGGCGTCCGCGGCCACGATGTTGACTTTGACGTATTCAATCTTCTCACGCCAGAATCCTGGATCGGTAATATTGCCGGCTACATCATAAGTGGCCCCCCGAAAGAAGTTCCCGTCGACCCGATCCACTCTTTGATTACTGAAGGCGGTGCTGAACGGAATGGTAAGATTGCCATCGGCATCGAGATATTTCGTGGCCAGAAGTTTACGGAAATACTCCACGGTCGGCAGGAGTTCCTGGGACGTCCCTGCGGGAAGAACCGTCGTGTCGTCCCCACGCACTCCCGGGTCGGACGGGTCAATGGGATCATGGCGGTTCGGATTCCGGGCCAGCACGTGTTCGCGCAGTGAAATCCGGGTGATGAGCCGTGGGGAATTCACGGTCTGAACACGCCGGGTCTCATCCCAGACCACCATCTGACTCAGCAGATCATTCAACTCGGCGGCGTTCCGGCATTTGAAGATGGTCGAGGTGTCGTAGAACTTCGAACCTTGGGCAATGGCGAATTGGCCATGCCATTTGTAGTTCAATGCCTGCAGGGTGTAGAACATCCATAGCTGGGCGGTCCGAAAGGATTCGTCGGCATCAATCAACGCAAACTCCGCGCGGTGATAGTGCAAGGGGTCGGCATAGGACTTCTTGCGGATGGCGGCGACGTTCGAGTCTCGTTTGATCACAATGCGGGCCAGCTCCGCGAGGAGCGCCGCTTCCTGTGCTGCCGCTTGATTGCGCGCACTGGCATCCGACAACTGATCCATGTGATTGGCCACCTGCTCACGCTTGATGGCGGAGAGTTCCTGAGCGGCCTGATTGATGAGCAGGGCGGAATCGTTGATTTCCGTCGCGACCGCAAAGTCGATCGCCGCGTAGTCGATCGCCTGCTCTTGTCTCCCGATGGAAACAGCGGCGGCGGTCTGCATCGCTGTGTTAACCACACCTGCGGCAGCGGTAACGGTCGCCGCTGATGCACTCCCGATGATTTTCACTGGATCAAGACCAACCCCCCCGGCAGCGGCGGCGGTATCGGCAGTCGCCTCATAAGCAGCCTGCGCCGCTGCGGAAGCTGCAGACATCGCGACCATTTCATCATAAAACGAAGAGGTGGTGTCCTTGTACTTCTGACCAGCCTTTCTCATGGCAGCGGCTTTCTCTCCGGCACTGTCGAACGCCGCCTGCGCTGCGCCGCTTGCCGTGCCGTCCGCGCCTACCTTGAATTGAGAGTCCAGTTCGGCCGTTAGGTCTTGGCGCAGGAGCGCCTGTCCATCAAGCGCCGCAATGGTCGCTTGAATTCCAGCGAGCTCGCTGCCGGGCATTGGATTCGGAGCGTCCAGATCAAACCCGGGATCATCGTCAGGTTCGAAGCCGGTAATGGCGAAGAAGCGATCGGCCAAAAGTTCGTCGGCGTTGTCGATATCCGCCCCCACTTCGTCGACCTTTTCCTGGAAGTTGAGGTAGGCCCCTTTCGCACCAGCGCGTGGTACTTCGGTTCCAAGTTTTTCGAGCGCCACCGTGAGCGGCTGATTGGTGCCGACCAACAGGTCTTTCAAGCTATCATAGGATTCCTTGGGATTGGAAGGATTGCCCGTATCCTGCACCAGCAGGAGGAAGTTTGGATCGTAGCCCAGGATGTTGGCGTTGCCATTCAGCAGCGGCGCGACCGAGGCCAGATCGACTCGACCAAGTTCAATCGCCGACAGCGAGGCCAGGACGCCGGACTGCTGCAATCGCGCGGCAACATCGTCGCGCTCCGCTTGCGTCAAGGCATTGAGATCGGACGGAAACAGTTCCGGGAACCAGCTCTTGACCAGTTGCAATTGGGTGACGTCCGCACCGGCCACCTGGGTGAGGGATTGCCGGGCGAGTGCGACATCGCCCGGAGCTTTCCGGGTCCCGCGCAAGCGGGCCAGACTGGCGAGGTGCTGCTGCCGTTGGCCGACGATTTGAAGCAAGGTATTCAAATCCTTGTAGCCATCAAAGAGGGTTCCCGGCGTTACGATTTGCCCGTTTTCATCCAGCTGGGGCACTTCTTGAATGCCACTTTCATTGGCATATTTGGAAGGCACGCTGCTGCGGCGCGGCTGCTCGCGCAGAAAGATATACCGTCCCATCGGCATCTCGCCAAAGTCGACGCGATCATCAAGGCTGGATGGATCGACGCCCGGGAACGGATCGCTCAGCAGCGCGGTGTATTGATTGATCGCTTCGAGGATGGCGGCGGTGATCTCCTCATAGGTGGCGATCTCTTCATCGATGATGAACTTGTCGGGAGGCAGGACCTCCAAACCCAGACGGAACGTCGCCAGTCTGGCGAGCATGGGCTTGACCGCCTGCATCTCAGCCACCGCGAGGTCGTAGTAGATGTCGAGGAGTGTGTTGCGAATGCTGGTATCCAAGGGACTCGCGGCCACCGCCTTCTTCAGAATCTCGATTTGTACGTCAATCGCATCACGATCGGCCTGGGTAAACAATTCAGCAATCCGGTTCGCGTCAAACGCGGTGACGTCGGTTCCTTCACCACCGTGCATCAGCCACTTGTAGCGAAACGGCGCCCCACTGTCCTCGATTCCCTGCCTTGTCGTGGCGCTTGGATAAAGGGCGGCCAGGGCCGCAGCGACAACTCCGCTTCCGTAGGTATCTGAGGGATACCACTGCGAGAATGCCTCACCGAAAGTGCATTCCTGCAACACGACCGCTCCAGACTGGGGATCGCCGGGTGCCTTGATATAGCCACCGAAGAATGCCACGCCGGGATTCTTCGCCTGAGTGGCCGAGTTCGCCGTCGAGAGGTTGAGGAATTGCGCCCGGGACTGACCCGCGGCGAACGAGGTGGAAACCAGAGCGAGACTCACGCAGCCCATCAGGAGCGCGGAAAATGGGTCATGGGAAATCGGTTTCATGAGGGTCTTCAAATTCAACATGGGATCAAGGCCAGGCTCATGGCGCAGCAGGAACGAGTTTGGAAAGCACCGGCAGTGGTGAAGGAATATCGCGAACAAGAATGAAGCTTCCGGGAAAGCTGGCGAGCGACGCGCCCGAGCTGCTGACAAGGCTTTCCGTGTAGTCGCCCACATAG
>NZ_JBATWY010000237.1:0-14044 GCF_049672945.1 Haloferula sp.
CGGAGTTGATGGAGAGGGCGAGAAGCCCACGCTCCCCTGCTGGAGGCGGTCCACGAGGTCGCGGCGGAGCTGGTTGAGGGCGGAGAGCGGGAAGTGGCAGTCGCCGATGAGTTGGTTGTCGAGCGAGGCGAGTTCGTAAGGGGTGTCGCCGAGACGGGAGAGCTGTTTGGTGAGGGTCTCAGTGGTTAGGGGATGTTTGGAGGCGGGTTCGAGGTTGATGGTGGAGGTGGTGGCATGACCGTCCCGGTCATGCACCGGTGCGCTCCGCTCGACCGGAATGGATCCAATTGATCCTTCAGGATTTTTTTGGGAGCTATGATCCGTCCCGGTGAGGGATGGGGGCGGGCCATTGTGGTGGGAAGAGGGTTTGCCCTGTTCGGCGGGGCGCTGGGGTTCATGACCGGGACGGTCATGCCACTGCTTGGCGCTGAGCACGAGGGGCTCGCCGGGGCGGCCGGTGACGGTGATGTGGAGAGGCTTCTTCTTTGGGGTGAGTTTGGCGTTTTGCCAGAACTTGCGGATCTCCGATTCGAGGGCGGGATCGGAGGTTTTGTAGAGGGTGATGCCGGGGCGGATGCGGTCGAAATTGATGCCGCTGAAGGTGCGGTGGAAGATGATGCGGTCGTTCTCGATTTTCCAGATGCGCGCCCCTTGTTCGAGGTCGCGGTTTTCTCCGGCGTCGAAGACGATGCCATCTCCGGCTTTGAGGGGTGGGGTTTGCTCGGATGGGGGGACGTCGAGGCGGATCCAGCCGTTCTGGGCTTCGGTGATGGTGCCGAGGAGAGGGCCGCGTTTTTTCCCGAAACGTCCGTGGGTGAGGTAGGGGTGGTCGGTGCCGGCGAGCCAGCCGGTGGTGAGGCCGCGGGAGAAGGTCATCTCGAGGGCGTAGCGGTCGGCATCGGTGATGGGAGACTCGTGAACCGTGGCATGACCGTCCCGGTCATGACCTTCTTCAGCCGGGAGGGCTCCATTATCGCCCTTAAAGCTCGTCGAATGATTCAGAATGTAAGTCTTCTGATTTGCGTAGTCCCTCTCTCCACGGATGAGGTGATCATAGGATTCGTCCTGCCAGAGATCGCCCGTTCTTGAGAGTTGCTTGTTGATTGCGTGTGAGGTGAAGGACTTCCAAGAATGGAGGATTTCAGAGAGTGTGTTCTTTCCGAGGGGTTTGAAGATCACGTGGACGTGATTCGACATGATGGCCCATGCGTGGAGCTCATAGCGGTCGCCATCGAAGTGCTTTAGGGCGTTCTCGACGACGACGGCATATTTTCGATTTCCCAGAAGACACGATCCGTGGCCTTGTTCGAGTGCCCTTTCGAGATGTTCGGAATAGGCTTCATGCAAACGCTTCTCTGCATCGCGGATGAGGGAGGGATCTTCTTTTAGCCGGGCATTGTTTAGAACTTTGGTCGCGTTGGCTTTGGCGTTCAGGTAATCAGTTAACGCAGTTTTTGGGAGGGAGTCGTTCTGGCGGAAGGTGACGGCATAGGTGGCTCCACCGGCGGTCCAGTGGGGCAGGTTGGAACCTTTGCGTTTGGTGATGCTCTGGGGGGTCATGACCGGGACGGTCATGCCACTGTTCGGGCTGGCGCTGGATGAGGTCATGACCGGGACGGTCATGCCACGCGTGGCATCAATTGCTTTGCGATAGACGCGGGTGACGGCGGCGACGTATTCGGGGGATTTGAGGCGGCCTTCGATTTTGAAGGATTTGACGCCGGCTTGGATGAGCTCCGGGATGAGGTCGACGGCGGCGAGGTCCTGGGGGCTGAGGAGGTAGCGGTGCTCGCCGAGGTTCTGGATTTTTCCATCGACGAGGATTTCGTAAGGCATGCGGCAGGCTTGGGCGCATTCGCCGCGGTTGGCGGAACGCTGGCCGAGGGATTCGCTGGTGAGGCACTGGCCGGAGTAGGCGACGCAGAGGGCACCGTGGACGAAGACTTCGATGGGCGTCGCGGTCTCCGGAGAGGTGGTGATTTTGGTGATCTCCTTGATGGAAAGTTCGCGGGCGAGGACGGCACGCTCCATGGGGAAGAGGGACTCGACGAATTTGAGGCCATCGGGGGAGGTGATGGTCATTTGGGTCGAGGCGTGGAGTTCCACGTTTGGGGCGATTTCCCGGGCCATTTTGGCGAGGCCGAGGTCCTGGATGATGAGGGCGTCGACTCCGGCGCTGGCGACGAGGCGGAGTTGGCGTTCGGCGGCTTCGAGTTCGCCGGTGAAGATGAGGGTGTTCATCGTGACGAAGCCTTTGACGCCGTGCTGGTGGAGGAAGTCCATCAGCTCGGGGAGGTCGTCTTCGGTGAAGTTGTCGGCGCGGAGGCGGGCGTTGAAGGCAGGGAGACCGAAGTAGATGGCATCAGCACCAGCCGCGACGGCGGCGCGGGCGCAGTCCCAGTTTCCGGCGGGGCTGAGGAGTTCGGGTTCGGTCATGGGGGATTGAAGCCTCAGCAGTAAAGACTTCAAGGGCGTTTGAAGACTTCGAGGCGGAAGAATCGCCGACCGTTAGGTTGCTCGTTCCAGATTTGAATCTCGTCAACGAAGCTCGTGCTGATGTTATTTTGGAGGAAGGTGTTGATGGAATCGGGAGACTCACCCCTTTTGAGGGTGAGAGAGTAGCGGCTCTGCTGGGCAAGATCGACGCCAAAGGTCAATCTGACGTTGCCGTTGGGCTGACGGAAGATGCGGAGATGATGAGGGTGTTCGAGGTCGGCGGAGAAGGGATCGGTGCCGATGGCGGCTTCGATGCCGGCTTGGACGCCGTCACCGTCGGTATCCGTTTCGAGGATGAGGTCGACTTCATCGAAGCTGCCTTGAAATTCGGTCGCCCCCATATCGATGGAAGAACCGACGATGCGCGGGCTGCCTGCGAGATCGAGGGGGTAAGAGTTGATTGCGCTGTTTCCGGCGTCGATGAATGGAGAATCGGAGGCGAGCCGGAGGTTGCTATCGCGGAAGGTGTTGACGTCGCTGAAGTCTTCAAAGCTGAGGATGATGGGCTTGGCAAAACGGGGATCGCTCGCGGGAAGGAGGCCGTTGAAGTTTCCGCTGCCGACGCCCGTGAGGTCATGACCTTGAAGCACGGATGAGAAGTATTGATCCGAGGGTTCGATGCTGTTGATTGAGTTGTCGGGACTGAAAGCATCTCTCACTTCGCCGATAAAACCGCGGTGAAGGTTGTTCCATACAATACTGTTGTTCAGGATGAGGTTGCTGTCTGAGCGCCGGAAGATCGCGCCTCCGGTTGAGGCTCGATTGCCGGAAAGGGTGAGATTCGTTGCCGTGATCCCATGGAACGAGTCGATTTGGAAGCCTCCTCCCGAGGAGGCTTCGTTGCCTTTGAAAAGTGAGTTGCTCAGAGAGCCCGAACTCTGCCAGAGGATGGCTCCGCCGAAGAATATTGTAGCGTCGTTTCCGATAAAACGGCAGTTCCTGACGTCATGGTTGCCGTTTTGGAAGCGAATGGCGCCGCCGCCTGAATCTGCGTCCAAAACTCCGCCGATAACAAAGGCAAAGCTGTTTCCATCGAAAAGGCAGTGATCAATCAATGTGCTGGTGTCCGAGATCTGCATCGCGCCGCCGCCGTGCGCGCCCGTGCTTGTGACGGCTGAGTTTCCTTGCAGTTCTGAGCTTTCCATCGTGAATCGAGCCTTCTCGACCAAGATGGCACCAGAGCTTCCACCAGAGCTTGAGTTTTGGGAAAAGCTACTCTGGCAGATCGAGGCAAAGCCATCGAGAAAAGCGAGGGCTCCACCACGGCCTGTGGCGGTGTTCTGGCGGAATGTGGAGTCTTCGATCATGGTGGTGCCGGTCGGCGAGTTGAAGATGGCACCACCAAGGCCGGAACGAGTGCCTGAGGGGTCATCCGGCGGGCCGGAGGCGCGGTTCGAAACGAATTCGGAATTACCAAGGAAAAGGCTGCCGCCGTTGTCGACGGCCCCGCCGAAGCGAGCTTCGTTGAACTGGAATTTGCAGTCCTCGATGGAGGCCGAGGCACCCTGCTGGATGGAGATAGCCCCGCCGCTCCCATTTGCGACCAAACCGTTCTCGAAGGTAAGTCCGCGCAGGGTGAGCTGAGGGCCAAAGGCACGGAGTTCGGCAATACGAATGCTGCCAGTGGTCAAGGCATCTCCTGAGATGCGGACGGAGTGGACACGCTGGGGCGGGAAGGCGACGGTGAGCATGCTTGGTCCCTCGTTGAGGCTTCGCGCACCATTGCGGAAGTTCAAGGTGGACGAGCGCCAAGTGACTTGCCCGCTGCGGTTGATGAGCTCGACGGTGAGATTGCTCAGCCTACCCGTTTCGGTGGTGCCGGGACGATTGATGATTTGGAGCGATCCGAGGGTGATATCGCGATTGAAATTGGCTCTCCAGAAAAGTGGGTCGCCCGGTTCCGCGAAGGGCCCCTGACTATCGGGGATAGCCTCGGAGAAAGTTGAGGGATTGCCGTCGAGCGCGAGGGAGGCAGCGAGTCCGTTGGGGGTTGCGCTTTGAGTGGCGGTGGAACCGGTCGTGCTCGTGATGTCAATCTGGGTGTCGTTGGTGGAAAGGACGATGGCACGGGAGGCAGCTTGGGCATCGATGTGGATCGGATTCGCAAGTGCGGTGGCGTCAATGGTCAGCCTCTTATTGATGAGGAAATTGAACTGAACGAGGGGAATGCGGCTTCCGCTGAGCGCCGGGGCAAAGGTGATGAGCGAGCCATCCGGTGCGCCGGTGACGGCCTGACGCAGGGTGCCGACTGCGGCGAGGGTGTCGCTGGCGCTTTGGACGACGATGGGTTCCTTTCGCAGGGCGAGGCCATAGATGTGGAAGGTGGGTGAAGACGGCGTGGGCGCGGTGATCGAGATGGTGCGTGTCGAGGCCGTGGCGGTGAAGTTGTATTCGATGAGGAAACCGGCCTGTTGGCCGAAGGAATGCTGGTCGAAGACCATGCTGTCGGCACCGCTGGAAAAGGTTGCGGTGCGGAAGCCGATGGCATCTTCCCAGCCGACGGCGAAGATCGTGGCGGTGTATTCGACACCAGAGCTGAGGCCCTCAAGAGTGATGGTGCGGTCCGGTCCGCCAAAGAGAAAATTCGAGGCGATGGAAGCGCTGCCATCACTTCCGCTGGTGAGGTTGTTGATATCCGGGATGGTGGCGGTGCTTCCCGTGAAGCTGAAGCTGCCGGGGTTCGATGGGGTGACTCCCGAAATGCCGAACACAGAAACGCCGTTGACGGTGGTTGAAGCTGTTGATCCGAAGCGATAGGCCCACTGATTGGTGATGGGGTCAATGCGGCTGGTGGCATCTCCATTCCACGCGCTCGCTGTGAAGCCTGCGGCGGCGAGCGGCGAGGTCGGAAGGAGGCATACGATGGCGAGGAGGGAGACGTGAGTGCGCATGTCTAAGTTTTGGGAATGAAGGAAATGAGGAGGGCCAATCTTGATGCGGGCAGATACCGTCCCAATTGGCGCATGAATTGATCGGATGTGCCGACAACGAGCATCATCGGGTGGCGGTCATCTTGTCATCTTTCGTTCTGTCGGTGCATTGCAGCAGTCATTCCGGAATTTCGAGAGCCGAGCCTTTGGACTTCCCGCGGATCGAGCCGTGCGAAGCGAGATATTCGGGTCGGTAGAGGCTAGGCTACTACGAATTGTGCCGCAACTCGATTCTTGCCTGGAGGTCATTCATGCCGGACTCATCCGCCATCGGTGATGGATTCCAATCAATGGTTTGGATCCGTATAAGTTCAGAGAGTGTCGGGTGTTTGGGAGACTTTTACCCGTCGTGGGCAAGCCTGCAGATTGACCGAGCAGGTCAGATATTATTCCGTGCAACTTTCATGTGAAGAAGGGGTTCATGGTCTTTGAACCATGTTGGCACAAGCAAAAGACGAATGGACGGTGGTCGAAGCGGCGCATTTGATGCGACGGGCTGGGTTTGGCGGGTCACCGGAGGAAATTCAAAGAGTCCATCAAATGGGCCGGGAGGCGGCGGTGGAGGCATTTTTGAATCCGCGGGAGCCGATGGATGCCTTTCCGCTACCCGCTTGGGCGGATCCCAAGACGGCATTTGTGGCGATGAGGGAGAATTTTGCCGAGAGGCGGAAGGCCCGAATGGCGGCGGAGCGGGACAAAAGTGAGGCGGCTCAGAAGGAATTCCGGATGCAGCAGCAAGAGGCCCAGCGCGAAAGCCGACGTCAGGGTTTCGAAGGGCAGGGATGGTGGTTTGGACGGCTGATGCATTCGCAAGCACCGCTGCGTGAGAAGATGGTCTTGTTCTGGCACGACCACTTTGCGACCTCGATTCAGAAGGTGAAGCAGCCGGCGCTGCTGCTGAAACAGAACCAGCTTTTCCGGGAGCATGCTTTCGGGGACTTCAAGGCGCTGACGCATGCGATGCTGAGAGATCCGGCGATGATGCTTTATCTCGACACACAGGCATCGGTGAAGGGGAAGCCGAATGAAAACTTTGCGCGTGAGGTGATGGAGTTGTTCACGCTGGGCGAGGGCAATTATTCGGAAAATGATATCAAGGAGGCGGCGCGTGCCTTCACGGGGTATCGATTTGATCGTCGTGAGGGGAAAGTGGTTCACTTCAGTGGCCAGTGGGATGATGGAGAGAAAACGGTATTCGGAAAGACGGGGAATTTCGATGGCGATCAGGTGATCGATCTCTTGTTCGAGCAAGATGCGGCGGCCGAGTATCTGCCGAGGAAGCTGTGGAGATATTTCGTCGAAGACGAGGTGCCGGCAGCGATCAGCAAGCGCTTGGCGAGAACATTCCGTGAGAGCGGCTTCGAGGTGGAAGCGGTGTTACGTGAGATCCTGCTTTCGCGTGCCTTCTACGACAGCACAGTGATTCGGAATCAGATCAAGAGTCCGATTCAGTTCCTGATCCAGATGTCGCGAGAGCTCGAGCTTGAGGAGTTGGCACCAGGTCACGTGACCGTCGCGCAAGCGCAGCTCGGTCAGGTGCTTTTCATGCCGCCGAACGTGGCGGGCTGGGACTGGGGAAAGGCATGGATCAATACCAATACCCTGCTCAGCCGCTATAATATCTCCGGGATGGTCACGAAGGGCGCGGAGCTGACCGGCCAGGAGGATGAGGGTGGCGATGACATGATGATGGAGATGGCCAAGGAGGCGAAGGGACCGATGGCGAGGATGATGGCGCGTGGAACGAGGAGTTGGGACGGGCCGGATTATGAAAAACTGGCACCCCGTGCTTTGCGTGAGGAGTCGGAGAAGCTGGTCGATGCTCTGGTCGCGAGGTTTTTCCAGGCGGAGCTTGGGAGCAAGCAGCGTGAGACTTTCGTCGAGTACGCCAAGGCAAAGAAGGGCGCGGTCTTTACCAATCACGAAGTGGCGGAGCTCTGTCATCTGATGATGAGCACACCGCATTACCAGCTCGCTTGAGGCTCGCTGGAATTTCCAATGATCAATTTTCCAATTTTAAAACGATGAAAACGAGACGTGAATTTTTGAGGTCGACGGTGCTGGGGGCATCGGCGACGTGGACGGTGCCGATGTTTGTCGAGCGGACCTTTGCGGACATGCATGTCGCGGCCAAGGATCTGGCAACACAGGCGGTGACCGGGAAGGATGATACGATTCTCGTCGTACTTCAAATGGCGGGTGGGAATGATGGCCTGAACACAATCGTCCCGTTCGAGGATGATGCCTATCACAGCGCGCGCCCGCGTCTGGCGAAGAAGGAGAAGGATCTGATCAAGTTGGCGGACGGGGTCGGGTTGAACAAGTCGATGCCGTATCTCGGCAGTTTGTACAAGGAGGGGGACCTTGCGGTAGTGCAGGGGGTGGGCTACCCGAATCCCAATCGCTCGCATTTTGTTTCGACCTCGATCTGGGAAACCGCGGATACGGCGAACCGCTCGAATACGGGGTGGATCGGTCGCTATTTTGACAATGCCTGTCCGGGATCGGATCCGACGGTGGGGATTTCATTGAACAAGACCCAGCCGGAGAGTTTTGGTGCTTTGAAGAATCCGGGGGTTTCGCTGAGCTCGCCGGAGCTCTACCGCTGGATGCACAGTGGTGGTGAGATGGCGGAGGCGGAGAGGTTCTTTGACTCGCTCAACTCGCCGGATGCGCCCGTGGACGGAGCGTCGATCGACATGCTCGGCAAGCCGGGAGGTATCGTGGGAGAGGACAATCTGGCCTTTCTTGAACGGGTGGCGATGGATGCGCGGGTGTCTTCAAAGACGGTGCTGGAGATTGCGGCGAAGCACCGGACGAGTGTCAAGTATGGTGCGACCCCGATTGCCCGCAGCCTGAACATGGTCGCGCGGATGGTGGCGGGGGGCATGCCGACACGTGTCTACTATGTGAGCCACGGCGGCTTCGATACGCACAATCAGCAGGTCAACTCGCATGACCGTCTGTTAGGTCAGCTGGACGATGCCTTGAAATCATTCTTTGCCGATCTCAAGGAGCAGGGAAATGCGGATCGTGTATCGTTGATGACTTTCTCGGAGTTTGGCCGGAGGGTGAAGGAGAACAATAGCGCCGGCACGGATCACGGGCAGGCATCGTGTTTGTTTGTGGCAGGGGCAGCGGTGAAAGGTGGCATCTATGGCAAGCAGCCGAGTTTGACGGATCTGGAGAAAGGTGATCTGAAGCACTCGGTCGATTTCCGTCGGGTTTATGCGACGGTGCTGAAGGATTGGATGCGAACGAATCCGGAGCCGATTTTGAAGGGGCAATACGGGACGCTCGGGTTCATGGGGTGAGGAGAAAGTGATTCAATGAGGTGCTTCGGGCTTTGGGGAACAGGGGCCAGGGGGCAGGGGTAAGAAAGGCAGAAGACGCTGTCGCGACCCGATGCCTTTTGCCTTTCTGACCACTGCCCCCTGAATCCTGTACCCCAAAGCCGGAAGAACCAGCGATCGTACGATGAAGCTGGCAGCCTAGGCTGCGGTCGTTAGGCTGCGGGCGTGCTGGATGGTCCGTGGGAACTTGCCTTGGCGCTGTTGGCAGCGTTTTGCGTCGGTGTGTCGAAGGCAGGGTTCAGCGGGGCCTCTTTGTTGGGGGTGGCGATGTTCACGCACCTGTATGGTGCGAAAGCACAGGCGGGTATGGCGTTACCGCTGCTGATCTTGGCGGACATCATCGTCTATCCGGCATTCCGCAAGTATGGGACATGGAAGGATGTGTGGCGCTTGCTGCCGGCCGCTTTGGTCGGCTTGGCGATCGGTTGGTGGTTGTTGGGAAATGTCTCTGAGTTGGTGGCGCGGCGGACGATTGGAGTGGCGATCCTGCTGATGCTGGCATTGCAGGGTCTGAGAGCGGTGAACCCCGGGCTGCTGGCAAGGATGGCGGACCACCATGCCTTTGGCACCGGTGCAGGCGTGGCGGGTGGGGTGACGACGATGCTCGCCAATGCCGCAGGTCCGGTGATTCAACTTTACCTGTTGTCCCGCCGCTTGCCGAAGATGGAGATGATCGGCATCGGTGCGCGCTTTTTCCTGCTGATCAATCTGATCAAGGTGCCGATCAATGGTCAGCTCAATCTGATCAATGCCGAGACGCTGATTGAAAACCTGAAGCTGGCTCCGGGGATCGTGGCCGGGATTTTCATCGGGAAATGGCTGCTGCTCAAGGTGCCACAGCGCGCTTTCGAGTGGATGATTCTGGCCTTCGCCGCGTTCGCGGCGGTGCGGATGCTCAGCTGAGTTTCAGCGGTGCTGCTGAAGGGCCTGCCAGTTCTGGTAGGCCATCATGCCGAGGAAGATCGGAAAGATGAAGCTGCCGGTGCGGGTGAACATCAGGATTGCGGCGCCAATGGCGACAATCATGCTGATGGTCAGGGTGAGCTTGATGCGTTTGGGGCCGAGAACGGTTTCCATCAGGCGGCCGCCGTCGAGTGGGAGCACGGGAATGAGGTTGAGGATTGCCCAGAAGAAGCTGATCCAGATGATGAAGGTGACGAAGACCGAGATCAGGGTCGCGGGCAGAGGAGCGAACATCGAGATCGCCAGAGCAATGAGTCCGAGCACGATCTGGAAGAAAGGACCGGCTGCGGTCATCAGGAAGTTCTGCTTGCGGTTGAAGGAGCCGGGTGGGAAGGCGGCATAGCCTCCAAAGGCCTGCAGTGTGATGGCGGTGGGGGCACCGAAGGAGCGACCGACCAAGGCGTGGCCGAGTTCATGGACGAGAATCGAAATGAAGCCGGCAAGGACGAACAGGCTGAGCACGATCAGGCCGTCGGAGGTGGCACCTTCGCTCACGCTGAGAGCACCGATGAGGATCAGGCTGATCCAGAACCAGGGCTGGATTTCGATCGGGATGCCGAAGAGGGAGAAACGGACCATGTGGGCGGAGGTCTTACGCCGGGAACGCTTGGGGGCAAGCTTGAATCGCTGGGGCGGCTGGAAAGCCGCCTTGCCCACTCATGGCGCTCGGGAGAGCGCCACTCCAAAAAAGAAGCCGCCCGGCAGATCGGGGGACGACCTGCCGGGCGGCTCACACACACACGTTTGGGGGAAAACGGTGTCCTGTTAATCTTCTTGCGAAGGCACCCGTGGGGGGCGGGACGGGCGGAGAATGGCGAAATCCGTAAGACTACGCAAGGAGATTCTTCGCTCACTTGAACAATTTATTCAAAAAGCTTGGGGGATCAAGGTTTCTGGCCTCACCGGCGTGAGGGAAAGGGTTGCTGTCTGACCTCGGCCTGGAGGCCCAGGGGAAATCAGGCCTTTTTCTTGGCTGCTTTCTTGGCGGGGCGTGGTGGAAACTCAAAACCGATTTTGCCGGTTTTCGGATCCAGCACGAGGAAGGCGTCGAAGGGGCGCTTGGTCTTGTTCGAGATGAAGCCTTTGATCAGGTCGGTCTTGCCGTCCTTGATCAGCTTGAGGGTCTGCGCTTCTTCGATCTCCCGCTGGAGGATGGTCTTGCCGAGTCGGAAACCATCGGGGTCGTTCTTGGTTTTGATTGCAGGAACGAGGTAGGCCTTCTCGGTGGCGTAGATTTTGATCTCTTTGCCGTCGCGCTCGATTCGGGCAATGATCTGGTCGTCTGTTAGATCATCGAGTGATTCCTTTTCGTCCTGATCGAAGACGAAGTTAATCTTGAACTTGTCGTCGAGTTCGAGGGCTGCGTCGAAGGGTTTGTTGAATCTTGAGCGGAAGCCTTCGAGAGGTCCGACGAACTTGGTTGAGAAAAGTTGGCGGGCTTCTTCTTCGGAGATCAAGCGGCTGGCGATGTGCTTCTTCGAACGGAAACCGCAGTCCGGCTCCTTGCATTCGTAGGTGGCGTCGGTCTGCTTGAGCTTGGTGGCGCCGCACTTCGGGCAGGGTGCGTTGAGATCAGGGAAGGTACGACTCTTGAGTTCGGAGGCGAGGCTCTTGGCCTTGTCGACGATTTCGGTCGTGTAGTTCTTGATCTCCTGCATGAAGGCATCGCGGGCGAGCTGGCCCTGCTCCATTTGGTGAAGTTTGTATTCCCAGTCGCCGGTCATTTGCGGCGAGGCGAGACCATTGATGTCCATCTCCTGAACGATTTTGATCAGGCGCATGCCACCGGCGGTGACGTGGATCGGCGAGCGGCCGCCGTCGCCATCGCGGACGATGTATTTCTGACGGATGAGGGCTTCAATGATCGCCGCGCGGGTGGCGGGAGTGCCGAGGCCGCGTTCGGACATGGCTTCGGCAAGGGCTTCGTCATCGACGAGTTTGCCGGCACCTTCCATGGCGGAGAGGAGGGTCGATTCGTTGAAGCGGGCGGGTGGTTTGGTCTCTTCGTCGCGGACTTCGATTTCCTTGGTCGCGGCGGATTCTCCAGGGCTGACGACGGTGAGGTCGTCCTTGCCGGAAGCGATGCCTGGTTTGCGGCCGTAGACGGCGAGCCAGCCGGGATTGACGAGGACGCGGCCTTCGGTTTTAAAAACGTCGGTGATGTCCGCGGTGGTGATTTTGGTGAGGCGGGTCGTCTGTTCGAACTCGGCGTTCGGGTAGAAGACCGCGATGAAGCGCTTCACGATCATGTCGTAAAGTTTTTCCTCGGCATCGCTGAGTTTCACGACGCGACCGGTCGGGATGATGGCGAAGTGATCGGAGACCTTGGCGGTGTTGAAGATGCGCTTCGACATGTGAAGCTTCGGTCCGTTCGCCGCGCCTTTGAGGACGGCCTTGGCATACTCGGCGACGGGGAGGCCGGAGTTGCCGATCTCGGCCATGGTTTCGCGGACGGTCGCCATGTAGTCCTCGGGGAGGTAGCGCGAATCGGTCCGCGGGTAGGTCACCATCTTGTGCTTCTCATAGAGTGCCTGGGCGAGTGAGAGCGTGCCTTTGGCGGAGAAGGGGGCTTCGCGTTGAAGGGTGGTGAGGTCGTAGAGTTGGGGAGGGATCTGGGTGGAAGGACGCTTGGTCTCCTCGATCACGCCGGTCTTGCCGTCGCAGCGTTCCTTGATGGCGGTGGCTTGGTCGCGGTCCCAGATCCGCTCTGGGCGGGAGTGCGGCTTTTCGGCGTTCTTTTTCCAAGACTCATCGAACCAGCGCCCCGGGTAGTCACCGGCCTGCACGCCGAAGGTGCCATGGACTTCGAAGTAGCTTTCCGGTTTGAAGGCACGAATCTCGGCTTCGCGTTTTGCCAAAATGGCGAGTGTCGGAGTCTGGACGCGGCCGGCGGAGGTGATGTTGAAGCCGCCGTGGCGTGAGTTGAAACAGGTCAGCGCGCGGGTGGCATTGAGGCCGACGAGCCAGTCGGACTCGGAGCGGCAGCGGGCGGCATCGGCGAGGTCCTGCATTTCTTCCTCGGGGCGGAGGCGTTCCCAAGCGTCGAGGATGGCCTGGTTGGTCATCGACTGCATCCACAAGCGTTTCACCGGCTTGTCGATTTTGCCGATGTCCATGATGTATTGGAAAATGAGTTCGCCTTCGCGGCCAGCGTCACAGGCATTGACGATGGTGTCGACGTCCTTGCGTTTGGCAAGTTTGAGGACCTGGCGGAGACGTGGGGCAGTTTTTTCAACCGGATCGAGGTCGAAGGTGTCGGGAATCGCGGGAAGGACATCGAAATTCCAAGGCAGTTTGTTGCCTTTCGGGCCGACGGGCATGCGCAGTTCGACGAGGTGGCCGACAGCGGAGGTGATGATCGCTTGATCGTTCTCGAACCATGTTTCGCGGGCTTTTCCCTCTTTGTTGAACTTGCCGAGGACTTTCGTCAGCGATTTGCTGAGGTCGGTCATGACGGAGGGTTTTTCGGCGATGATCAGTGTTTTTCCCATGCAGGTGTCAGAGTGGTCGGTGAGGAGCCACTAGCGGGGGGAAGGGCGGCTTGGCAAGGGGATTCCCGATTTGGGGTCGCGATCCCCGTAGGGGATGAGTTTTGGGGTGCGGTGGGAATGGAGGGGTTGGCGGAGTGGGTAAGACGCTGAGATGTAGGAGAATTGGAGGACGGTGGTAGAGCCCTGAAGGGGTGCCGCAGAGGCGAGTTCTTTGCCGAGGCTTCGAATGGGAAACCATCCGGCATGATCCCGTTCGGGGAGGCGGACACTCATTAAGTGACCACTTCTTTCTGAAGTTGTCTTGCGGTGTAGAGACGCTCGGGCTTGGGGGCGAGCTCAAGTCCGCGCATCGGTCGGGCACCGTGGCGGCGGGTGGCTGAAAAATGCTCTCGGCAGGCGGCAAAGGCCTGCTCGACAAAGTCGCGACTGCCGATGACGAGGCCGTCGGTGAAATAGCGCACGCGACATCGGAGATAGGTTGCCCGATCGAGGCGGCCGCCTTTTTTCAGAACTTTCAGCGCGGTTTCTCGGGGGACTCGGTCCCTCGTCGCGGCCGTTCCGGGTCGGCTTTTCTCGCGGGCGAGTTGCTCGGCTTGCGCGGCTTCCGTTTCCGGCAGGCCGAAAAGCCAGCAGCGCCAGCGTTGGAGGCTTTCTTTGTGGGTTTTCGGACGCTGGTTGTCAGGCAGTCGCCCACCGTGCGGTGCCAGCGAGTTGAGGAATGAGACGGCCTGGCGGGCAAGTCGTCCGCCGGCGAGGGCTTCGGCGTAGCCGCACCAGCGGTAATCGGCGGGATCGTCACAGAGGCTGGCGC
>NZ_JBATWY010000238.1:0-11841 GCF_049672945.1 Haloferula sp.
CCAACTCCGCCCGCAGCATCGATGGCCTGCGCATGGTCGCCGATTCCGAACACAACATGGTCCTCGACCAAGCGCTCGTCCTCGCTCCCGGATCAAAGGTCCAGGCCACCTTCTGGATCCGCGGTGAACTCAGCAACTACGGCTATTCCCGACTCCATTACTCGATCAACAACGGCGTCTCATGGACCGAGCTCAACACCGTCAACCGTAACAACGGCTACAATTCCCCGAACTACGAACGCCTCCAAGCCGACCTCTCCAGTCTCGCCGGCAAGACCGTCAGACTGCGCTTCCACACCAGCGCCTCAAGCTACCCCAACGCCCTCATCCATCTCGACAAGCTCACCATCGATGAAATGCCCACTCCGGTCCTTGCCCTGCCTGTGGACCAAATCGAAGCCACCACCTTACGACTCAACTGGACACCTTCAACCCTGCCCTCCTTCTCTAATTACGCGATCTATCGTAGTTCGAACACGACCGTCACCCCGGATTCGACGTTGATTGCCGAGATCAACGAGGTGACGACGGGCAGCTTCGTCGATCAAGGACTCGATACCCGCACGACCTACTATTACAAGGTCTTCGTGGTCGATGACCGGGACACCTACAGCCCATCCGGCCTCATGACCGCCACGACGCTGGGACTACCGATCCCCTTGGCAGAGGACTTTGAAACGGACCTCGCTGGCTGGACCACCACCGGGGATTGGCAAATCCTCAATGGCGTCGGCCGTGGCGGTGGTGCCGCTCTGGTTGATTCCACCGGTGACTATCTGGCATCCACCGACACCCACGCCCGCTTCGCCGTGAATCTCTCCGGCATGGATTGGCCCGTCCTCCGCTTCTGGGACAAGCACGACTTCGCCGGGGGTTCGTGGGGGCGGATTGAGTTTTCGACCGATGGCAACAGCTGGGGCGACTTCCTCTATGGGGTCACAGGCATTCGTTCCGAGTGGCACCAACAGGCCATCGACCTGTCCAAATGGAAGAATGCAGAGCGCCTCTTCATCCGCTTCCGCCGCGGCACCGATGGAAATGTCGCCGACGGCTGGACGATCGACGACTTGAGCATCGAGGAAAACATCAGCACGCCGATCTATCCCGTCTGGGATGACTTCGAATCCGCATCCGACCTCTGGCTTGCGAGCCGCTGGGCCATCGTAGGTGACAATCCGAAAGATGGTGCAGGGTGCCTGCTCGACACTCCGGAAGGCCGATACGCACCCGATGGTCAGCAGCTATTGACGCTCGCCCATGAGCTCGATCTAACAAGTGCCGTCGATCCGAAGCTCAGCTTCTTCCTCCGCGGTAATCTGGCAAACTACTCGTACTTCCGCGTTCAAGTCTCGACCGATGGCGGCATCAACTGGCCGGAAATCGCCACGCTCAACCGGAACACCGGCTACAACCAGCCCGATTGGGAATTCATGCAGGCTTCCCTGACCACCTGGATCGGCCAGAAGATCCGACTGCGTTTCGTCACCTTGTGCAGCAGCCAGCCTGCTTCCGACATCTTCATCGACAACATTGGTATCGGTGAGGAACCCCCGGGGGCTCCAACTCCCTTCACCCCGATCGATCAGAACATCGTCACGCAACTCCGGCCCACCCTGACCGTTCGGAATGCGATCGATCCGCAGAGTGACCCGCTGACCTACCGCTTCGAGGTCTACACCGACGAATTGCTCACCCAACTCGTCGCCCAAGTCCCCTCCGTGGCATCGGGAAGCGCCACCACCTCGTGGAAAGTGGACGTCAACCTGCCCGACAACGCCTTCTACTGGTGGCGGTGCCGCGCCGATGACGGCGATGACCTCAGCCCTTGGTCGTCAGTCGCCAGCTTCGCCGTGAACGAGATCAACAATCCACCGAACCTGGTGGAGCCCGTCACCCCGCTCAATGGCGGCACCCTCTACAGCCTCACCGAACTGCTGATCTGGCGCACCACCCAAGACCCGGATCCCGGCGACTCGATTCTCGACTACCATCTTGAAATCGACAACGACGGTGACTTCAGCTCGCCACTCGTCAGCGTGGAAGGCATCACCGTGAGTGGTGTCCCGGACGGCGCCGGACACCTCGTGGGACTCCCGCTCGAACAGTTGCCCGGCATCGAGTCGATCCGCGCCGGTGGCTGGCTCTGGCGCATCCGCGCCCGCGACAGCCGTTTCGGTTACGGTCCATGGTCCACGGTTTCGGCCTCGTTCCGGATTGTCACTGACTATGAGCGTTGGGTCATCGATCATTTCACTCCGGCCGAGCGGCTCGACCCCGCCATTTCCGGTCCCGATGTCGACGACGATGGTGACGGTGTGCCCCGCATCATCGAATTCGCTTGTGGCATGGATCTGGCCATCCGTTCACGCGAAGGCGCTCCTGAAGCACGCATCGTCACCGTGGGCGGGGAAAAACACTACATTTTCGAATTCGATCGGAAGATCGGGACGGATCTGGTGTTCAGACTCCAGGCATCCAGCTACCTGAGCGGTGGATGGAAAAACACCGGAGCCAACGTCGAGATCATCGGCGCCATCGACGCCGAGCGGGAACGTTGCCGGCTCACCGATCCTGTCGCAATCGGCTCAACCTCGCGTCGCTTCGTCCGCGTTGAAGTGGATCTACCATGATCCTGGTAATTCTTTCCAAAAGTTCCCTAATGGTTCAATAGCCAAGCGATCACCAGCACCTGCGGAGTCGTCAGCAAAGGCAGGGTGAAGGTCGCCTTCCACGACTTCGTGGTCTCCCGCAAGACCATGATCTCGGTGTAGTCCGTCGCCGCACCGGCCATCAGGAAAGTGAAGGCATTGCCCGGTGCACCGGCACGTGTCAGCAGATCAGCGGCAATCGGACTCGATCCTTCCGAACAAACCTCGATCACCGTCGCGGCGAGCAAGGTCAGCAACAGCCCCAGCATGCTCGGTCCGAAGAACTGCGAGAAAATATCATCCGGCACGAAGGCACGGATCGCTCCCGCCATCACGATCCCAAGGAAGATCCAGCGCAGGATCATCGTCGATTCGCTCAAGCCATCCTTCGCAATACGTTTCACGTTCACCCCACTCGGCTTGACGTGCTGCCATGCCTCCCTGATTGCCGGACCGACCTGGTAGTCCTCCGGCAACTCGCAATGATTCGGGTTCGCCGGCAACACCCCACGCTTCACCAAAAGGTCCGCCACCCTGCCGCTGATGATGCCGATGACCATCGAGAGACCCACAAAGGCCAGCGTCCATTTCCAGCCAATCAGACCGATCAGGATCAGTGTCAGCGACAGCGAATTCCACGGACTCGAAACGAGGAACGCGATCGTCTGCCCGAGCGAGGCCCCTTTCTTGTAGAGCTGCATCCCGACCATCAGGATGCCGTGATTGCACAAGTCCAGCAAGGTGCCGGCAAAGGTCGCGCGCAGGATGCCTTTCATCGTGCCACCACGACCGAGCAAACTCGTCACCAGCTCCTTCGGCACCTGACCGATGACGCCCACAGCCACGATGCCTAACAGAATTCCCCACCACGCCTTTGACATCAGTTCGTAGTTGCCATGCGAAAAGGTCAGCCACCACGACGGCCCCACCCCGACGAAGTGTCCCACAATCCCGGCCACCACCAGTGCCATCGAAATCCAAAGCAGCCAGTCGATCCGGTTTTTCCCACTCCCACAGCACGACTCCTCTTCAGGGAGCGGGGATTTGCAATCCCCGGGAGAATCCTCGGTATCCGAAACCGGGGCGCAACATGGCGAGCTTGAGGCAGAACTCCGCGTCTTCGGTATGCTGGGAAGTGGTTCAAAGTCGACGCCCAAAGCCGATCCGACCGCCGAGGGATTCCTACCAGACAGTTTCTCGTCTTCGCCGCAGCATGAGTGCTTCTCAGGTTCCGGCTCCTTATTCCCACAGCAATCGCTCATCCGGTCAACTCTCGGGGACTTTTGCCTGAATCGCAACTAACTCGGTCTAACACCCACCGACTATCCACCTTCATCCCATCGAACTCGGAACGACCGGGCCTTCAAATGCTCAAATCGATACACCACTCGCACCACATCATTCAGAACCGGGACAAACACCTTACCAAGAGGATGCCAGTTTCCCAGATCATCGGAGAACTCAAGCTGGCATTCCTGGCCAGAAGGAACGGGAAAACCAACGACCAATGATTCACCGTCACCATTCAGGTTCTTCACAAATCCGCCTCGTGATCCGCCTCCGAGAGCCTCAAAGGCATTGGAATAGCCATTCTCATTTGAGTCCACATTCCGGTCATCAATACCCACGACCAAGGATCCACCGATTTCGCGTTCCAGCGCATCCGGAATCCAATCGTTGTCCCAGTCCTCGGGCTCAAATTTCCAGATTTGCCACTCAGAAATCCAGTAGACGCAGCCGTTCTCGTCCACATCAAATCTCCCACTCGGTGATAGCCACTCCTGCTCCTCGACACCATTGCCAACTGCTAACAAGGAAAGAACATCGCCAGCGGGGCTTACTTTGATAATTCGAGGAGCTGATCTATTTCCGGCTATGTATAGGTTTCCTATCGAGTCGGTCTCGATGGACGAGGCACCCTGCAGATCCTCTTCCACCGGAAAAGAAACGACGCGATCTCCCGTCAATTTTCGAATGAAAGGACGCTCTGAATAGAGCGCGTAGAAGTCACCACCCCATTCAACAATCGATCTCGTATGTGAATAACCTTGGCTGCCAATACTCTCCTCTCTCAGTCCATCCCATAGTCTCACATCCCAAGGCCATTCTCCATCGGCAACGGCAATGTTTCCGTCATGATCAACACAGAAATCCTTAAGATTACCTGGATGGACTTCCTGAGACTCTTGATAGTTTTGTCCAGTCATCCTCCAGAGCTTGCCATGATCCAGCCCAATCGCTGAACCACCCTGCCACTCGATCCTACTGAGATAGCTCCAGTCGAGCTCAACCCTTTGCTCATCTCGAAGCAAGATCGTCTGAAACCCACCATACGCTATATAGCCTCCGTCCGGTGTCAGTGTAAGACTGCCATCTCGCATCCCAAGATCGGTGATGGAAACAAGAGACTTCAGTCCCCTCGAGGGAATCTCGTAGTCTGGTTTCAGGGATAAGAGTTTACTTCGAAACGTTTCGGGATGGAACGCCCGGACTCGGTAAATCGAACCTTCAGGAATGAAAAACGAAGCCCCCTCGTAAATGGGCGAAAACTCATACACATCCTCTCCGGTAGCTGCATATCGGATTACCGCCCCCTCGGTAGTGCTCGAGAGTCTAAACGGATGCCCCGGCCGAAACGATCTAACATCCTGATCCACGACTCCAGAGATCGTCGGCGTATCTGCTATCCTAGGTGGATCCACCTCTCGATTATCGAAGACCGACGTACTCTCTTTTGACGGCTCCCAACCCATACGATAGCTCTTTGCCCTAATGGCAAAGGGTGCATGCAGCAACAGCTCCGTGCCTTGTTCAAACACGCTACTCTCCTCTGTCACCTCGGATCCGTCGGTCGAATATCGAAGTATCACGTCCTCGGCGGGGCCACGAATCTCCACCCGCTGTATCGGTTCGCTGTAGAGGGTCTTCCGTTCAAAGGCCGGCTGCGGACTCTGCAGTCGATACAATTCAGAAGTTACTGGACCCGGTTCCATTCCTTCATGAAAACCACGGATTCGGAGCTCCGACGGCTCGTCTATTAGAAAGGTGAAACTACTGGAAGGAAACAGCGGGCTGCTTTCCGTCGGATCGGAACCATCGAGGGTATATCTCGCCGAGACCCTCTCGTTCGGCCTCAACGCACGCACTCTTACGTACTCGCTGAAAACTCCGCCAGTTGGATCGAGAGTGATCGCACCGATAGAGTCTACCGGATCCACCCGAACAATCAGGCCCGACCTGATCCCGCAAAAGAGCTCTCCTCCCTTACTTTCGCCGATACATGTGATTCCTTCCTGCCTTACTAAATTGGTCACCTCGCCCCCAGCATCTCGAACAAACAAGCCGCGGCTGTAGTCGCCAAAAAAATACGCCCCCGCTCCAAATCGTGCCGAACTCGTGAATACTCCCCCGATCACCGATGATCCATTGTCAAAACTGTAGAAGGGATCCTCAAAGCTCGTTGCCCTTGGAGGCTCCCAGTCCGTCCCGTATAGTCCTTCGCGATAGGGCCAACCGAAGTTGACACCCTTCCAGATCGAGGATGCCTTCAGACGGTTGAGTTCTTCCCAGTCTTGCTCCCCAACATCTCCGATAATGAGGTCTCCCGAACTAGGCTCGAAAGAGAACCGCCAGGGGTTTCTAAGTCCCCAAGCAATAACCTCGGGAGCCCCTCCCCGACCATTTCTGAAAGGATTCCTTTGGGGAATCAAATAGGGAACACCATCAGCAGCACCCTCTGGATCGATCCTGAGTATCTTCCCGAAGAGACTGTCGAGATCCTGGGCCCTTTCGACAATGTTGTAGGCTCTCCCGTGGTCTCCGGAGGAAATATACAGATATCCATCAGGACCAAATCGAATCTGACCCCCGAAATGAGAGGAACTTTCAGTCGGCAATTCAAGGATGACCTCCTCGGCAGCCAAATCGGCATATCCATCCTCGTGAATCACGAAGCGGCTGATCCTGACGGTGCGAGCGGAATCAACTTCGGTTTCCGCCACATAAAAAACATAGAAGACATCCTTACTTTCCGGAGCAAAAGCCAGACCCAGGAGGCCCGCTTCACCAAACGGCAACATGTTTTCCCCAATATCTAAAACGAGGCGCCGCTCATTGTCATCCAGGTTGATATAGAGAATTTTTCCGAACTTCGTTGTGACATACAGATGATTCGCTGGTTCAGTCGAGGTCTGGAGATCTGTAATCTCCGTGCCAGGAAATCCTTCAAACGGAATTAGCTCAACCAGCGGTGCCCCGCTTCCAACTTGAGTCATTTTTCCAAGCAGCAGAAGGGCTAATAGACAACATCGCATCTCCGATAAGTATTCACATGAGAATGCCTCTTACAAGACTTCCCTGGTAAAAGCCCCACGCGGAAAAGCAGCGACCTCCTCGTATCTCGCTCGCCGGGCTAGCAAGTCGAGCAGGGTTACAGCACAGCATGAACTCCCGGGCTTCTGCTCCTGCTTGCCTCCGCAGCAGGATTTCACCTCGGGTTCCGGTTCCTTCTTTCCACAGCAATCGCTCATGACAGCCTCCTCCGGTAAAGGGTGATCATCTCCTCCAACCTCGTCTCAAGCTGCTTCGGATCCGCCGCAGCATCACACACGCAATGCCGCACATGGTCTTCCAGAAGCTTCGCCTCCAAAGCCCGCAGCGCCGAATGCACGGCCGAAATCGTGTTCAAAACCTCCGGGCACTCGCGATCCTCCTCAATCATCCGCCCAATCCCCTGCACCTGCCCGACGATCCGGTTGACCCGGTTCGTCAGTGGTGACTTCGATTTCCCATCACGCTTCATGGATATACCCATAGGGGGTATTTTGAGTACTGTCAAATTGCGCTTTTCCCCTGAGTTGCAAGGCGCGTCCTCGGCTGGAGGTCCAGCGGGATCACTGCCCCCTTGCAGGCAAAACGTCACCGCAAACCATGAAATCGTCACATTCGAAGCCTTGAGCGGGGCCCGAATGTGACGTATTTGTCACTTAATGAAGCTCGTTGATTCCTTTGACCGCCTCGTCGTGACCTTTACCATCGCGATCGTTGCCGCCTGCACCCTGCTTCTGGCCAAGATTTTCCTTGGGTGATCCTGTCTGCAAAAATCAGGGGCGATCCGTATCTGCAGGCTTGCGAACAAGCCCGCGATGGTAAGAACTGAGGGAGTCGTCACAGACGGACTCATCTCATGAAGCTCTCCGACTTCCTCGCCCTCAGCCTGATTCTCATCGCCTCCGCCTGCAAAAAGGAGGAAGGAAGCACGTCCACTGCGTCGACCCCCGGCCAGGCAGGCCCGGTCGAACACATCGACGCCGCAGAACGTCTCGCCGCCACCAGGCTCGAGACCGTCAGAGATCCCATCAACAAGGAGATCCATGTCTTCAAAGCGGAAGTCCGCGGTGCCTTCGACGAGGAACGTTTCGAAGAACTCGACAAGCAGGTCAAGGAGCTACGCGAATCCAGAGCGGTCTTCGGCAATGGCTCGGAAAAGCTCTTCCAGTTCTACGAAGGTCTCTCGAACCGATTTCATACCGGCGAAGACGGTCACCTTACCGACTTCGCGAAATACGAGAAGTGGCTCAAGCAGCAGCCTGACTCGCTCGCCGCGCACATCGGACTCGCCGACCTTTGGACCGAGTATGCCTGGCTCGCGCGCGGCAGCGGATACGCCGACACCGTCAGCGACGCCCAGTGGCAGGCCTTTCACGAACGACTCGAACAATCCGGCGAGACCCTCGGCAAGGCGGCCCAACTTTCGGAAAGCGATCCCTACTGGTATGTCGTTGCTCTAACAGTCGGGCTCGGACAAGGATGGCCAGTCGAGACTTTCGAACAAATTGCGGCCGAAGGAAGCAAACAGGCCCCGACCTTTTGGGCGATCGACAACAAGCGTGCCTACTCATTGCTTCCCCGCTGGTTCGGTGAGGAAGGGGATTGGGAAGCCTACGCGGATCGGGTTTCCAAACGCAAGGACGGCCTCGGTGCCGAAGGATACGCCCGCATCGTCATGAGCCTCTCCACCTACTACGCCGATGTTTTCCGCGACTCGGATGCTTCTTGGAAAACCACCCGCGAAGGACTTCTCATCCTCAGGGAGAAATATCCGGATTCCATCCACATCCAGAACTGCCTCGCCTACTACGCCGTCCTCGGTCGCGATCAGGAACTGGCCAAATCGACTTTCGAAGAACTCGGTGATGAATACGACGAGGAAGTCTGGACGAAGCCCGAACGCTTCGTCCACTTCCGGACATGGGCGCAGACGGGGAAGTGGTGAGCTTTGGGAAGAACTGAGCGAAGGGAAAGCCGGCTTCGTGATGGTGAAAGACAAGAGGTGGGAGTGGATCGGAGCAAAATTCTGAGACGATGAGTAAGACAAGCAAACCAACTTGGACGGCTGTTCGCAAGCAGCTCAAGACTTGGGAGCCCGATGCCTTGATCGCTCTGATCAAAGACCTTCACGATGCGTCGCCAACCAATCGCGACTTCTTGCAGGCACGGACAAGTGCGGGCGACGGCGGCGGCCTTGCTTTTGAAAGCTATCGCAAGCGAGTGACCGAGCCGTTCTTTCCTGCCCGAGGAGAGCCGAAGCTCAAGCTTGGCGATGCCCGCAAGGCGATTCGTGAATTTCACAAGGCAAGCGGCGACGCAAAGGGCACCATCGAACTGTTGCTCGTTTACTCGGAGTCCGGCGCGGAGTTTACCAACACCTTCGGCGATATCGACGCCCGCTTTTACGACAGCCTCTGTTCGGCAATCGACGAGTTGGCGGATCGAGTACGCAAAGAGGGCCCTGAGTCATGGGAGCTGGTTGCCCCACGCTTGGAAAAACTGGTCTTCTCCACCTCAGGAGTCGGCTGGGGCTATCACGACCACCTCGATTTCACCCTTGCAGAGCTTGAGGCGCATTTCGAGCCGGACTGAATTCAGCACTTACCGCAAATTTTACGAATGGTTGCCAGAATCGGCATGCCGCTTCAGGAAAGCCGCCGGAGTCACTGCGGGCACCGGCGATTTCCGATAATCGGGGAGATTCCTCGTCACGATAAAATCTGCTGACCAGGCCAACGCTGAAGCCGCTTGCAGGGCGTCTTCGAAGTCACGCATCGGCAGTTTGAGCGCCAGCTTCGCGTCCGCCGTGGACACCGTTGCCACTTCCACAAAACCTAACAGCTTCTCAACGAATTCGCGTCCACCTTTCAGCAAGTCGCCGCAGTTCGCGATCGAATGCCATGCGACCGCAGCTCCACCCTCGGCCTCAGCCCAACGCAACACTCCCACACTCGCCTCAAGATGCAGCTCCCGCGAGAGCGCCACATCAAGCAGCACATCGGTATCGATGAGAACCTTCAACTCCGGAGGTATTTTCGATGAAGCGCTTCACCGAGTTCATTCTCGGCGGGACGCACCTCGCACATTCCCACCATCTTTGACACCGTGTCTCCGCTACCTTCCGCCGAGCGTCCGAGTAGCGATTCGATCAGCCCAGAAACGCTGGTCTTTTCACGACTCGCACGCCGTTTCGCCGCCCGATGAACCTCCGGATCCAGCGTAATCGTTACCCGCTTTTTCATAGGTATGCATTTACCACGAAAGATACATCCGGCCAAGCTGGCCGATCAGCTTGCCCATGGCCAGCCGAATGGAAAGTTCTCGCTCTTCCGTCCTTGAAATCCCCGCCATCCTGCCTTTCTCTCCGCCTCCTCATGTCCGAACCCCATTCCGCCGACCTCACGACGCTGGACACAGGCGCGCTCAAAAAGCGCCTGACCCAGCTCGGGAGGTATCTTTGACGTCCCTGCTCTCGAACGCGAAATCGCCACCATTGAGGAGGCCATGGGCGCGCCCGATTTCTGGGACAATCAGGAACGGGCCCGCGACATGAACACCAAGGCTGCTTCGATGAAGAAGAAGCTCGAAACCTTCCAAGGCCTCGAGAGCAAACTCGACGATGTGCTCGCAGGGATCGAGATGGCCAAGGAGTTCGATGACGATGGCCTCGCTGCCGAAGCCGTCGCTGGTGCCAGCAAGCTCGACAAGGACATCAGCTCCTTCGAACTGCTGACCCTTCTCAACCGACCCAACGACGAGGCCAACTGCTATCTCACCATCCAGGCCGGAGCCGGTGGCACCGAGGCCTGCGACTGGGCGCAAATGCTCCACCGCATGTATACCCGCTGGGCGGAGAGCAAAGGCTTCAGCGTCGAAACACTCGACTGGGAAGACGGCGACGGCGCCGGACTCCGATCCTCCACCATCAAGATCAATGGCGAGAACGCCTTCGGTTTCCTCAAGAACGAACGCGGCGTCCATCGCCTCGTCCGCATCTCACCCTTCGACTCCGCAGGCAAACGCCACACTTCCTTCGCATCGATCGACGCCACCCCCGAGGTGAACGATAAGATCGAGATTGAGATCGCCGACAAGGATGTCGAGATCACCACCATGCGCTCCGGCGGCAAGGGTGGTCAGAACGTCAACAAGGTCGAGACCGGCGTTTTGCTGCGCCACCTCCCCTCTGGCATCCTGATCAAGTCGACCGCATCGCGGACCCAAGGCGCCAACAAGGAACTCGCCTACCAGATCCTCAAGGCCAAGCTCTTCCAGATCGAGGAAGACAAACGCGCCGCCGCCGCCGAAGCCGCCCACGGCGAGAAGAGCGAGATCGGTTGGGGGAGCCAGATCCGCTCCTACGTCTTCCAGCCCTACCAGAAGGTCCTCGACCTCCGCACCGGCGAGGAAAGCGGCAACATCCAGAACGTCATGGACGGCGAGATCGACAACTTCATCGAAGCCAAGATGCGTGGCAAAGTACGCGTGAAAGGTGCGAAGGACGACGACGATTGATGCTGGGAGCGCCGGTTTGAAACCGGCACCCAAAGATCGGAACGCACTTCCAAAAATTTCGATGTCACAATTCTGATCGGAAGCGACAATGGCGCGTGATGAAAACCCGCCGACTTGCCCTGACGCTTCTCCTTTGCGTCTTCAGCCCGCTTTCAAATGCTGACTCTCCAAGCTCGATAGGCCCCCCACCCGAAGCATGGAACGAGTGGGCACGTTGGGCAGAGAAACTCCATCCCATCACGGATGCTCAAGGCCATGGTCCCGACGTCGGTTCGGATGAGTGGTCCGGTGCCCTGAGTCGGCAACTCGGGATCGAGGACGAGAACGGGCACGGCCCCGGTTATCGCAC
>NZ_JBATWY010000239.1:0-2444 GCF_049672945.1 Haloferula sp.
CTCTGATGTTCATGGCTGCCCACATGGTGGAGTCCTTCAACGTGAATATTTGGTATAGCTCGGCCGCCAACCGCTTGCTTGATCAGACGATCGAAGGAATCAATGCCGGACAAGCGGAGCAAGTCGCCCGGGAACTCGCTTTGATGAAGGAGGAACTCCAGGTTACCTACGAGAACCGGGGGAACTTCAAGGAACTGGCCGAAGAAACAGCTGAGCGTTTGGAGAGGCTTCCCAAGCCGAGCCGGAGTGAGCCGTAGCAGGCAGCTCGGGCTTCATCCTGTGGCCCAAATTCCACCTTTTCGTACGGTCCGTTGGATTGGCTTGAATGAATCCGTCCAACTTGCGTCTATCAGGAATGATCAAACTGTATCTAGGCAGATGGGCCGTCATCACCGGAGTGGCTTTGGCCGGAACTTCGTCGGGTCAGGAAAAGGTGCCTGAGGCATTTTCGAAAGAAGATGCACAAGCACCGACCCACTCTGATTCAATCTCGGATATCGATCCATTTGACCCTGATGTTGGCCGGCCGAAGTATGTTCAGGTCCAAGTTGAGTTCGTCGAAATGAGCCACCTCAAGCTGACCGAGCTTCTTTTCCTATCTGATCCAGCGAGCAGCGATGCCACTCCACTCAGGAAACAGGTAGTCGAACTCGTCAAAAAGGGTGAAGCCGAGGTGCTGGAGACCATGATGGTAGTTGCCCGAAGTGGCGAGAAGGCGACCAGTGAGGGAATCCGGGAATTTATCTACCCCACCGAATACGAACCGCCCGAAATTCCCTCGAAAATCACGATCCCCGGAAAACCGGACGAACTCTCCCCCGAGAAGCTCAAGCTGATGTGGATGATGAGGACGCCCGCGACTCCTACGGCATTCGAGACCCGCAATCTTGGCAGTACCCTAGAGATCGCCCCGACCCTTGGAGAGAACGACAAATACATCGATCTCCAACTGGCACCAGAGATTGTCTGGCACACCGGCAACACCGTCTGGGTCGAGACCAAGGATGGCCTCGGAAACGTTTCAAGAATTGAGATGCCGCAAATGTACAAGCTTTCGGTCAACACCGCCATCACCTGCTTGGACAATCAATATAACCTGATCGCCATCCTCTCCCCAAAAGATCAGAAGGGTGTCACGGACATGACCCGCAAGGTCATGGTGTTCGTGAAATGCGACATTCAGGTCGTGAAGGAAGGCGGAGAATGATCCGGGCTCTGGCATCCGCGGCTTGTATGTTTTCCTCCGCCTGGGCGGAGGACGCTGTCGTCACGGTGCATGTCATCGAGATGGAGCAGCCGGTTTTGTCGGAGCTTCTTTCCAAGAATCTGGCCGGTGAACCGCTGGTCGAAGAGATCCGGCGAATAGTCACGATCGAAGCGGCGCGGTTCTACAATACCTGCCTCCTCCGTTGTTCAGTCGGCTCACGAGCCAGCATGGAATCCACCAGTGAACTTATTTACCCCACGGAATACGCAGGTTGGGAGCTTCCACCGTCCAGGGAGTATCAGGAAAGACTGATGAAGCGGGCGCGGGGCTGGTGGGACGCATGGCCTTTCATGCCGGTCCTCTCAGGGTTCTCCGGCGACTTCGAAGTTCGCAGCATCGGTGAGGCATTCGAAATCTCGGCTCTTAATCAAGCCGACCCCCATGATTCACCCTTCGAGTCCGGTCAGGGTTGGGCTCTGGAATTTGTCACCCGCAAAGCCGACATCGTTTTTCTGAAGCACCCTGCGCTTCAAGGTCCGGACTTCAAAGAGAGCTTCCCTCAATTCCAGACGCAGCGAATCCAAGGCAAGCAGCTGGATCCAGGAACTTGGAGAACCGTTGGCGTGATGACCGAACCCAAGGACGGGGGCGGACCGGGAGACAAACTCCTCACCATCATGAAGGTTGAACTGTTGGAGGACACCCCGTGAGAAGACTCCTGTCCATCATCGCAAGTGGGGTTCTCGTGACTGAAGCCGGAGCTCAGTCGAATGACCCCTTCTCCCCTCCTCAAGGTGGTGAGCAAAACCCTCATGGATATGATCCCTTTGATCCCCACTTGTATTCTCCCAGAATGGTCCGAATTCAGGTCGAGTATATTCAAGTCGCTCAAAGCCGATACCTCCATCTGATCGCTGAAAAACGGGAGGCTGCGGATGCCACTCCCTTGCGGAAGAAGCTTCAAGGCATGGTCATGAGCGGTGAGGCCAAGGTGCTTGAAACCGCGATGGTCGTTGGACGAAGTGGCGAGAAGGCCACCATCGAATCGATCAAAGAATTCATCTTTCCAACCGATTACAACCCTCCGGGGAGCATTCCTTTCGAACTCACCGACGAGCAAAAGAACCGCCTACGGAATCGACGCATGCTTCGGATCCCGATCACACCGACCTGCTTCGAGTCGAGGAACCTCGGAGCCACCCTCGAAGTGGCTCCAAATATCGGAGCCGATAATCAC
>NZ_JBATWY010000240.1:0-2441 GCF_049672945.1 Haloferula sp.
TCCTTTCGTTGCTTCCCACCCCGCCTCGCGGCGACGCAGTTACTTCCAGTTCTCAGCCCGGATGCGCCCGAGGCTGGCCGGAGTCTCCCACTCCGAAGGGTGTTGGCGCTTCGCGGCGCACGAGGTGCGACGCCCCCGTCGCACGATGGGTGGCCTACTTTGGCCGGAACGGTCTCTTTTGACATTAGGAACTCTACACTAGCGGCACGGGGGCGTGCCGCCTCCCATGCTCAGCCTTTCAGATCTTCCGTGACACGCTGTTCGTCTTCGAACACCTATAGGAAACTCCATGCAGACCCTCTTCATTGCCCTTGGCTCACTGGTTCTCTACCTGATCGCCTACCATACCTACGGTCGCTACCTCGCTCGCAAAATCTTCAAACTCGATCCCGATCGAGTCCCCCCATCCATCGAGCTTGAGGACGGAAACGACTACGTCCCCACCTCGAAAGGCGTCGTCTTCGGCCACCACTTCACCTCGATCGCCGGCACCGGCCCGATCGTCGGCCCGGCCCTCGCCGTCATCTGGGGCTGGGTTCCCGCGCTTCTCTGGGTGCTTTTTGGATCGATCCTCATCGGCGCCGTCCACGACTTCGGCTCCCTGATCATCTCGATGCGCAACCGCGGCCAGACCGTCGGCGACATCTCCGGCCGCATCCTTGCCCCCCGCGCCCGCATCCTCTTCCTCTCGATCCTCTTCCTCGCCCTGACCATTGTCCTCGCGATCTTCGGCCTGGTCATCGCCGCGGTCTTCAAAATGTTCCCGGCCTCGATCTTTCCCTGCCTCATCCAGATTCCGATCGCCGTCATCATCGGTCTCTGGCTCCACCGCAAGGGCATCAACCTGATCATTCCCTCAATCATCGCGCTCGGTGTCATGTATGCCTCGGTCTACTGGGGTAATAGTGGATGGCTCGCCTCCTTCAATGCCACCCTTGCCCAATGGTCGATTCTCACCTGGTGCGTCGTCCTTCTCATCTATTCCTACGTCGCTTCCGTCCTTCCCGTCTGGGTGCTCCTGCAGCCACGCGACTACATCAACTCGCTCCAACTTCTCTCCGCCCTCGCGCTCGTCATCATCGGACTTGTGGTCGCCGCCCTCTTCGGTTTCGGCAGTGGCGAGGAAAAGATCGCCCTGGAGATCGTCGCGGAACCCATCCGGATCGGAGAAAACGCTCCGCCTGGCGCCCCCATCATCTTCCCCTTCCTCTTTGTCACCATCGCCTGCGGCGCCATCTCCGGCTTCCACTGTCTCGTCTCTTCCGGCACCTCATCCAAACAACTGAAATCCGAAACCGACGCCCAGTTCATCGGCTACGGCTCGATGCTCACCGAGGGCTTCCTCGCGGTGCTCGTGATCCTCGCCTGCGTCGCCGGACTCGGCCTCGGCATCCCCGAAATGGTCGACGGCAAGGCCACCGGTGCCACCCTCACCGGAGCCGACGCCTACCACGCCCGCTACGCCACCTGGCAAAGCGCCGGCGGCCTCGCCGCCAAAGTCGGCGCCTTCGTCGATGGCTCCGGCAACTTCATCAAAGCCCTTGGCCTCCCCGCGCAATTCGCCGTTGCCCTGATGGGCGTCTTCGTCGCTTCCTTCGCCGCCACCACCCTTGACAGCGCCTGCCGCCTCCAACGCTACGTCACCCAGGAGCTGGCAGCAGCCACCGGAGTCAAGCCGCTCACCAACAAACACGCCGCCACCATTTTTGCCGTCGTCCTCGCCGGCGCGATCGCCGCTCTGCCGGGTTCTCCCGGTGCCGCCCTCGGCACCGGCGGCCTGCTCCTCTGGCCGCTTTTTGGAGCCACCAACCAACTCCTCGGCGGCCTCGCCTTCCTCGTCATCCTCTTCTGGATGTGGCGCCGCAATCTCCCGATCTGGTTCGTCATCATTCCCGCCATCTTCATGCTCATCCTCCCCGCCACGGCGATGATCATCCAGCTTTTCATCGGGCCAGGTGCCTGGCTGACCGGTGAAACCCCGAACTACCTGCTCAGCGCCTTCGGTATCATCACCCTCATCCTCGAAGCCTGGATCCTCATCGAAGCCAAAGCCGCCTGGCCAAAAGCCAAAGGCATTCTCGAAGCACCAGCCATCGGTTCCGCCAAAAGCCGTTCGTAGTTCCGCCTTCAGGCGGCTGCAGAGCCTCGGGGTATTTCGTAGACCGCCTAAAGGCGGAACTACAAACCCTCAAAAAAAGGCTACCCACTCGGTTCACGCCACCCTCACAAAGCAAGCCACTCAACCTTCCACATTCCGACAATGCGCCTCGATCCGGTCGCCAAGTATTTGGATCTCTTTCGCTGAAAGCGCCCCAGGCTTCCCATGCGCAGCAAGGTTCCCACCAACTTCTTTCCCACTGAAAACACGAACTCCACCCTTCCCCGTGCGTTCCACATACCATCCAGGAATCACCAACGCCGGAATCACCTCCACACCCTCG
>NZ_JBATWY010000241.1:0-37878 GCF_049672945.1 Haloferula sp.
TTCGCCGACCGCCTCCGAGCCAAGGGCAAGAAGTCGATCGTCATCATCGGTGCCGTCATGACCAAGTTGCTTCACTTGGTCTTCGGCGTCCTCAGATCCGGCAAACCCTTTGATCCGAACTTCCATCTCCAGCATCAACCTCAACCCCAAATTTCCTGAAAAAAGCCGTTGATTTCATCACCGCAACTGACCCCAAAAGCGAAAATTCAAGGACCGACCCCAAAAGCGAAGGACCGACCCCAAAAGCGAGACCCCAAAAGCGAGACCCCAAAAGCGAGACGACCCCAAAAGCGAGAAGGACCGACCCGAAAAGCGAGACCCCAGAAGCGATGGCAGTTTTGGTACGATCATGTGAGAGCCGGTTCCCGCACCTTCCGGTTCAAGGGCGACCCTAAACCCTACAACTTCGACGGAGTCGCCCCCGTCGCAAGATCATCAACGCCGCTTTCCTCAAAATTGGTGGAATCAACCGAGCACGCCAAAGCCATCCCAGATCATGCACCTTCGAAATCCTGGCTACCACTCATGCTTTCGAGCCTTGTACTCTTGGGAGCAGGCGTTTGGTTGGTAAAGTCCCGCTGGGCCGCCTGAGGATTCTCGGAGCGGTGTCAGGGGACGTGTGTAGGTGGACAGGATGTCCATGAGCCGAAGCGTTCAGGATGAACGCGCTCCGTTGTGCTGGCTTGAGTCCCTACTCTCCAGCGTCGATCAGTGGCTGGCACCATGCTAGCGCCATCAGGGAGTAGCCGGTGCCGTAGGGTTGATGGTAGTCGTAGAGCGGGTAGTCCCACCAGGAGCCGTCCTTCTCCTGCCGGAAAAGGATCACCTCAGCGAGCTTCTCGGCGTGGGGGGTCTGTTGGGCTTTGGGCAGCAGTTTCACCGACTCGGTGAAGTAATAGATACCGTAGAAGTAGAAGTAGCCGGAAATGGCGAAGTGCGTTTCGTGGGGGACCGGGCGCTTGCGGCCGATGCTGAGGAAGCCTTCGCGGTCAATGAAGCGCTCGGCCCAGGTTTCGATCACTTGGTCGGTCACGATTTCTTCACCGAAGACTCTCAGCGCGGCATTGCAGGCCTGGCTGCGGGCGAGGGATCCGGCGGGTCGATTGATCGGCACGCGGGGGTGCATGCGGTGGTCGTGGGAATAGGTGTAGGCGAAGTCCGGGGTGCGCTGGCGTTCGATGCTGGCGAGCGAGGTCTTGATCGTCTTCGGGTTGAGCTCGACACCCATGGCTTCCCGCGCCTCGAACATCGCGAGAAGTACGGTGGCTGTCGTAAATGAAGTGGTGATGCCGCTCGGCTTGTTGGTGGTGAGTCCGTCGAAGAGGTCGAGGTATCCCCAGCCTCCGTTGAGATCCTCGTAGCGGTCTAGTAGTTCGAGCTGCTGCTCGGCAAGCGCCTTCCATTCGGCTTTGGCGGCATCATTCGTCTCGCGCTGATAGAGACGGGTCAGGGCGCGCAGGCCGTAGGCGTGGCCCCAGACGTTGTAGGTGGTGGTCTGGTCGGCGCGCCGGAGCTTGGGCAGGTGCTCCTTCATCCAGGCGCCGCCCTTTTCGATGGAGGCGACGGCTTCCGGGCGTGAATCCTTGCTGTCGATCAGTCCGGAGAGGGCGAGGCCGGAGGCGCCGGCGCGGAAGGCATGGTGGGCTCCGGGGATCGGGGCGTAGATGTTGAGTCCCTTGGTGCGGGTCGGGCCTCCCCATGAGCCGTTCGGGTTCTGGTCGGCGATGAGAAAGTCGACGCCGTTTCGGATCGAAGCGGCGACGGTTTCCGGGTTCACCTCCGCCTTGGGCTTCTCTTGGGCGAGGAGCGGTGAAAGCAGGAGAATGGCGATGAGGGGGCGATGCATCTTAGTCGGGGACGACGATGACTTGGCCGACTTCCAGGCCGCCGAGGATCTCGATGTGGTCGTCGTTGGCGCGACCCCGTTCGACGGGACGGCTCTGAGTTTTGCCTTCGGTCATCTTGAGTTCGACATTCCAGCTGCCGTCGGCGGCGGCCTGCAGGGCTTTGGATGGAATGGAGATGGCCTCTTCCTTTTCGTAGAGCACGGCGATGCACTCGGCGCTGGTGGCGGGGCTGACGGCGAGATCTTCCGGCCACTCGACGATAACAGTGACGGGATATTTGCCATCAGTGGCGGGGACGTCTGCTGGCTTGGTGACTTTGCCGACCAGCTTGACGTTTTCGCTTCCGTTGATGGTGACGGCGACCGTGGAGTCGGCGGCCAAGGACCGGGCGATGGCGGGATCGACGCGGGCGAAGAGAGGAAGCACGGCGCCGGTGGGTGCAATGCTGGCGATCACTCGTTGGTTGGGGGCTTTCCCGCCGACCACGAGCGCTTTGGCGAGATCTCCGAGTGTCCATTGCCCGTCTTCGAGCGAACCGTGGAAGAAGATCCCGTCGGTAGGGGCTTTGATTTCAAGGAGAGCACCGTCCTGTTTGAGGCGTTCGAGTTCGATTTTCTCGCGCTCGAATGTGGCTTGGGTGCCTTTCAAATCGAGCGCGGCGGTTTCGAGAGCGCGCGGGAGATTGGCTTCGGCTTTTTCGAGCGCGATGGCCGCATTCTGGGCGGCGTCTTTGAGGCTCTGGAGTTTCCTGGGCATGGCGGCGGTCCGGGCGCGCTCGTTGCGGCGGATCACGTTGGCGAGTTCAAACTCGGCGGCTTCGATGGAAATGAGCTGACGCTTGAGAATGATTTCTTCGGTGGCCTCGGTGAGATCGTCCTCCTCGTACATCTGCTTGAGCTGTGCGAGTTCCTCTTTTTCGGCATCGAGGCGGAACTGGTACTGTTTCACGCGCTGTTCCAGCTCGGCAAGTTCGGCAGGTTCGGCAATCTCTTGGTAATACTTCAGTTCGTCGTCTGCCTCGGACTTGGCGCGGCGTGCGGCATCGAGCTTGAGTTCGGTCTCGGCCTTGAGCTTGGCAAAGTCGAGTTCGGCGGTGGCGAGTTCGAGTTGCTTCCTGGCCAGGCTGCGGCCGAGGTCTTCGAGTTGCTGTTCGTAGGCCTCGCTTTCGAACCGGATCAACAGGTCGCCTTTCTTCACCTGGCTGCCATGGTCGAGGATGGTTTCGATGGTGAAGTCGCTCCAGGTTTCGGGCTTCAGGGAAATCAGGGCCGGCTCGGCGGGGATCGCGGTGGCGGTGAATTGATGGACAATTCGGAACGGGCCGGGCTCGACGGTGATTTCTCCGGCGAGGAGTGGAGCTGTTAGAAGGAGGGGAACGAGGCGGGTGATCATGGGATGCGGGGTCGGGTTATTGGGAGGTATAGTCACCTTTGCGGCCCAGCCAGAGGTGATGGATCTTGGGACGTCGGGCGTTGGGATTCGCATCAATTTGGTGATACGCGATCTCAAAGCCCGCGTTTTCAAGGTTGCGGTCCATGTTGGGCACTTTGCGGGAAGAAGCAACGGCAAGCAGCCCTCCTTCCAGCAATGAGTCGTAGGCGACGGACAGCCAGCGGCGATCTTCGAAAAGGCCCCGGCCTTTGGCCAAGACCGGTGCCGTGTCGGCGTGAACGAGGATCGCGTGGAGTGGCGAGTCGATGGCCTTGAGCGCGCCCATGTCGCAGCCATTGACGTGAAAGACGCGTTTGTCGGTGGCGAAGGTTCCCTCGGGGTAGAACTCGCGGTGCCAGTCGGCGAGATCCTTACTGGCTTCGCCGACGTAAAAGGTGGCGCGTTTCTGAGGAACCGCGGTGGCCAGCCCTTCGAGCAACTCGCCGAGTGCCAGTCCGGCGATGAAGATGCGGGGCTGGCGGACCGGGCGAAAGGGGGCGCATGCGATGCGTGCCAGCTCATGCTCGCTGATGCGGGTGGCCGGGCTGGCGACCTGGACCTTGTCGGCCAGCAGGAAGCGACGCCCGTCGTGTTCCTGGAGGGCGAGGACCGAGCCGTCGGGCAAGGTGGTTTCGGCGATGGTGATAATCGGCTTCATGCTTTCTTGCAGGGTGCGGCAGGACTTAGTAGATATCCGGGAGTATGTCCACTGAACCTGACACACCACCAAGTCCCGGACCCTCGGAAACGGAACCCAGCCCGTCGCCGCAGACTCCAGCGCCCCAGGAAAAAACCGACAAGAAGCTGGTTGCGGGAATTCTGGCAATCTTGCTGGGAAGCCTTGGCATTCATAAGTTCTACCTCGGCTATCAAACCGAGGGAATCATCATGCTGGCCGTCACCCTGTTGGTCGGCGGCTTCACCTGCGGGGTGGGTGCCAGCATCATGGGGATCGTCGGTCTGATCGAAGGAATCATTTACCTGACCAAGACGGATGCCGAATTCGACGCCATGTATGTGACCGGGAGGAAACCTTGGTTCTGATCGTCGGCGACTTTCCCGGCACGAAAAACCCCGGCCATGGCGGACGGGGTCTTCCTTTGGTTTTTGTATTAGCGAAGCGCTTGGAACGACCCTTCGATCGCCCCTAATGGGTTTCCGACTTACAGCGAGCTCTTGAGCGCTGAAGAAGCCTTGAAGCCCACCGACTTGGAGGCGGCGATCTGCATGGCTTCGCCGGTCTTTGGGTTGCGACCCATTCGAGCAGCGCGGTTCTTCACCTCGAAAGTTCCAAATCCGATGATCTGGACTTTCTTATCGGGACCTTTGATGCCCCCAACGATGGAATCAAGGACGGCGGAAAGTGCGTCTTCGGCAGCGCGTTTGGTAGCGTCTTTACCGAGGGCGCCCTGGACGGCTTCAACAAGTTCAGCTTTATTCATGGCGACCACCTAAATGCGCTCCGACCGATTTTTTGGCAAGTTAAAATAATGTGCTCCAAAGCCCGGAATTCCTTTGCCTTAAAGGGAAATTCGAGCTAATGGGCCACTCCTGAGTAAGCTGTTTCGAAGCCCCTTTTATCACCATGGATTCCGTAGCTCGGCCTCTTGGCCCGACCGCCGATCGGGTCCTCGACCCGGCCGACCCAAGGATCATGCGCGCAGCGAAGGTGGTGCTGGGCGTGAGCACTTCGGGAGCTCTTGCAGCGCCGGCCGAAATCGCTGGAATTGTTGATAAATCAAGAGATAGAGGCTACTTCCTGCCGGATGAGGATGATGCCGTGCGGGTGCGATATTCGCGCTTTTTGGCGACTCGTGGCGTGCTGCTGACGACTCTGGCATCGATGGAAGCGCTGGCGGGTGTTGGGGATGCCGAGTGGCAGCGCCGCTTGCCGGCCTTTGCGGTGGCGCTTGCCGCGACCTGCCAGCTCGTCCGTGGATCGCGCGACTGGATCGCGCTGGCGGGGAGTTCGAGAATACTGAGAAAAAAGCTCGATGAGGCCGATTCCTGCCATGGGATCCCGCGAAAAACCTTCGCCCGTCTCTACCGATCCGGCACCAAAACGGCGCGAAAACTTCATTTTCAGCATGCGGTGGTCTTCTATCAGAAGCATCGGGAGGATTTCAGGGGGCTCGAATCAAGTCCCCAGCTCGCCGAGATTCTTGCGATGATCGATGAAGAGGTGGCCGCGCTTGATTTGAGGCTTAGTCAGTTGTGGCGGGAAAGGCTCCGCTACCGCCTGTTTTCCTTCCGGCGTCGGCACCACTCCGCATGGAAGAACACCGTTTTTGAGGTGTTCCGTTTCTCGGGAAGCTTGATTGCGGATTTGCGCCAGCCGGGGGTCAAGCCGCCGAACGCGCCGAAACGGGTGACGGTGGAAATGCGGCAAAGGGCGCTCGGTCTGGCGAGGCCCGGGGACATCTTTGTGACCCGCCATGACGACGCGGTGAGCAATTTTTTTCTTCCGGGATTTTGGCCCCATGCGGCGCTGCATCTGGGGAGCGAGGCGGCCCGCACTGAGATCGAACTCGATTTCCCCCCACCCCATCGAGCCCATGCGGCGGATCCGGTTTGCTTCCTTGAATCGAAGAAAGACGGCGTCCGTCTGAGGCCGGCGGAGGACACCCTGGCGGTCGATGCCTTCCTCATTTTGCGCCCGCCGCTGGAGCCCGCGGAAATTCGCGAGGCGCTGACGAGGGCGATCGGCCACTCTGGCAAGCTCTACGACTTTGTCTTCGACTTCCGCTGTTCCGACCGGCTTGCCTGCACCGAGCTGGTTTACCGCGCCTACCATCACTGCGGGCCGCTGATCTTCTCGCTGAAGGAAGCTGGGGGCCGGATGTGTTTGCCGGCAGAAGAACTGATCCACCAATGCCTTGCGCAGGGCTTTAAAGTCATCGCCACCGGTGGTCTGGGATCCGGAGGGATTCTGACGGGGATGAAGGCCGAACTGGCGCTTCACAACAGTCGCTCGGGGTTATGAGAAGATATGCGTAATAATGAGGTTTCGGGTTGGCTCAAGGCAGGCTTGCTAAATCTAAGAAAACCAAAGGATTGCCGAGCTTGTGAAACTTTTCACAAATAGCCCTTGCGCCGTTACAATCTCGTCTGATAAACGCCCCGCGCGCTGGAATCCCAGCGTTTACGGAATGTTCGGTCGTACGCTCCTCATCACCTGTTTGGCCTGGCTCTCCAGCTTGGTTTCCGCATCTGCTGTTGGTGAGTTGCCGCTTCACGCTCCGCGCCTCCACGATTTCCTGCCGATCTCGAACTCAGTCGTCACGGTATGGATCGCCGTGGGTCTCATCGTTCTTTTCTGTCGCGCGGCGACCAAGAAAATGTCGCTCGTTCCCCAAGGCATTCAGAACTTCGCCGAATGGATGGTCGAGACGCTCTACGACTTCCTCGAGAGTCTCCTCGGCGAGCATCTTATCAAGCGCACCTTTTGGTTCTTCGGCGCCACCTTTTTCTTCATCCTTGTGACCAACTACCTCGGCCTGCTTCCGGGCGTCGGCACGGTCGGTATGAAGCTCAAGGATGCAGGCGGTGAAGAGGTTGGATTCATCCCCTTCCTCCGTGGTGGTAACGCCGACGTTAACATGACCGCTGCGATGGCGTTTACCTTCGCGATTCTCTGGTTCTACTGGGCCATTACCGAGAATGGCGTGAAGGGATTCTTCTCCCACATCTTCGCACCCAAGGGAACCTTCAGCGGCCCGATGCTTGCGATGATGGTCCCGATCTTCCTTTTCGTCGGCGTCCTCGAACTGATCTCGATCGCGATCCGCCCGGTGGCCCTTAGCTTCCGTCTCTTCGGCAACATCTACGGCGGTGAGCAGACGCTCGAGAAGCTGATGATGCTGGCACCGGAGAAGCTCGCCTTCCTCCCGGCCCTTCCCTTCTATTTTGTCGAGTTGCTCGTCGGCTTCGTCCAGGCACTCGTCTTCACCCTTCTCTGCGCGATTTTCCTCAAACTGATCTGTGACCACGGAGACGAGGAACATCACTGAAAACCATTTCGCTGTCTGACCATGGCAAAGATTGTGGGGGCAGCCGAAAACAACACCAAACAACAACAAGACCATGTTTATTGAAATGATCGGCTCGCTCGGCTCGACCCTTGCCGCCGCTGAAGTGGCTGCAGGAGCGGCGACCTTCACCAAAGCATTCGCAGTCGCATTCGCCGCCATTGGTGGTGCGATCGGCATCGGTATCCTCGGTTCGAAGGCTGCTGAAGCCACCGGCCGCAATCCCGGCGCTGCAACTCCAATCCTGGTGCTCTCCATTATTTTGGCGGCACTTATCGAAGGTATCTTCATTCTGACGGCCTTCGCTGTCGGATTCAACTGATCCCCTTCGCCGCACGCGTCCCACTGACGCGTGCGGCAACTCTCTTTCTCTCTGACCTAACCGCTGACCTGCCATGATGACCATTCTCGCCGCCGCCGCTCAAGAGCCGGGCACCTTGGAAAACATCACGAAAACCTTCGGCCTTCACCCGGCGTTGTTTATCGCGCAGGTCATTAACTTCTTCTTGGTCATCTTCGTCCTCAAGAAGTTCGCCTTTGGTCCGATCCAAACGATGCTTGAGCAGCGAAAGAACCGCATTACCGAGGGTGAGGAAAAGCTGAAGCGCATCGAGCGCCAGCTTGCCGAGTCGGAAGAAACGACAGCGGCTGCCATCGCCAAGGCAAACGAAGAGTCCTTGCGCCTGATCACGGAAGCCAAGGAGAGCGCAGCATCGCTCTCCGAAGCGAAGGCCAAGGAAGCCGTCGCCGCCGCTCAAGGCATCCTCGCCAAGGCAGAAGCCGCCGCGAAAGCCGAACGGGCCCAGATCGCCGCCGAGCTCAAGCAGGAGTTCGGACGCCTTGTCACCGCCACCACCGCCCAGGTCACCGGCAAAGTGCTGACCGCCGAAGATCAGAGCCGCATCAACCAAGAGGCGCTCGCCAAGGTCGAAGGTTAATCTCCGATTTCACCCGTTTCGTCATGAAGATCACCAAGGTCGCCAACTCCACCGCACGCCGCATTTTCCGGATGTGCCAGATGGATGGTAAGCTCGACGAAGCAAATCTTCTCAAGTGCATCCGCAAGGTCGCCGCTGACAAGCCGCGCGACTACCGTGGCATCCTTGCCGCCCTGAAACGCCTCGTGCGCCTCGAACTCGAGCGCCGCCATGTGGTCGTCGAAAGCGCCACCGATCTCGACACCGCCTCGCGCGAGCGGGTCAGCTCGGGTCTCGCTTCCAAGTATGGCAGCGACCTGACTTACGAATACCGCGTCAATCCCGCTCTTCTCGGCGGACTCAAGGTCCGCGTCGGAAACGACGTCTTCGATGGCTCCGTCAAGGGCCGCCTCGACCGCCTCTCCCAAGCCTTTTAATCCCACGATCAACCGATCAACCACTACTCGTCACTGATATGAGCACCATTCTTCAGGAACTCGAAAAGGAGATCTCCAACGTCGCCACCTCGGTGGAAAAAACCAACGTCGGCGTCGTCCGCGAAGTGGGTGACGGTGTCGCCAAGGTCGAAGGCCTTTCCGACGTCGCGCTGAACGAAATGATCACCTTCCCGAACGGAGTGACCGGCCTTGCGATGAACCTTGAGGAAGGCGAAGTCGGTGTCGTGCTTCTCGGTGACTATGCGAAAGTGACCGAAGGCACCGAGTGTCAGGCCACCGGCAAACTTCTTTCCATCCCCGTTGGCCGCAACGTCCTCGGTCGCGTGGTCAACGCGATCGGTGAGCCCATCGACGGCAAGGGTGCCATCGAAGCGGCCGCCCAATATCCGATGGAGAAGATTGCTCCGGGCATCATCAAGCGGAAGTCCGTTTCGGTCCCCGTGCAGACCGGCATCATGTCGATCGATGCGATGATTCCGATCGGTCGCGGTCAGCGTGAGCTCATCATTGGTGACCGTGCCACCGGCAAAACGACGATCGCCGTCGACACCATCATTTCCCAGGCCAAGCAGAACAAGGCCGCCGAGCAGGGCAAGCTTCAGAACCACAAGCCACTCTACTGTATCTACGTCGCCATCGGCCAGAAGCTCTCGAACGTCGCCCGTATTGAGAAGACACTCGAGGAAGCCGGCGCCATGGAATACACGACCATCGTTTCCGCTTCCGCTTCGGACGCTGCCGCGATGCAGTTCCTCGCTCCTTATGCCGGTTGCGCCATCGCCGAATACCTGATGGATCAGGGCGAAGAGTGCCTGATCGTCTTTGATGACCTTTCCAAGCACGCCGTGGCCTACCGCCAGGTGTCGCTGATTCTGAAGCGCCCCTCCGGACGTGAAGCCTATCCGGGTGACGTCTTCTACCTCCACTCTCGCCTGCTTGAGCGTTCCGCACGTCTCTCCGAGCAAGCCGGTGGTGGTTCGCTGACCGCTCTTCCGATCATTGAGACGCAGGCCGGTGACGTTTCGGCCTACATTCCTACGAACGTGATTTCGATCACCGACGGTCAGATCTACCTCGAAACCGACCTTTTCTATCAAGGCATCCGCCCGGCGATTTCGGTGGGTCTTTCGGTCTCGCGTGTGGGATCCGCCGCCCAGACCAAGACGATCAAGTCCGTTGCTGGAACGACCAAGCTCGACCTCGCGCAGTTCCGCGAACTCCAGGCCTTCGCCCAGTTCGGTTCCGACCTCGATGCCGGCACCAAGAAGAAGCTCGAACGCGGTGCGCGCATCGTTGAACTCTTCAAGCAGAACCAGTACTCGCCGATCTCGATGGAGCTCGAGTGTATCTACCTTTTCGCCATGCAGAACGGATTCTTCGACGACGTCGCCATCGACAAGGTCAAGGCATGTCAGAATGCGATGGGCGAGTTCTTCGAAACCCGCAAGAACGAGCTGCTCGACAAGATCCGGAACGAAAAGCCGGACCTCAAGAAGAACACCGAGATGGTCGACGCCGTGAAGCAGGCACTCAACGACTTCAAGGGAACTTGGAAGTAATCCGTTTCTAGTATTTGGACCTTTTTCATCTTTAAGCAATGGCCAACCTCCGCGACATCCGCCGACGCATCAAGTCGGTCAAGAACACCGCCCAGATCACCCGGGCGATGCAGCTTGTCGCTGCGGCCAAGATGAAGAAGGCGCAGGACCAGGCGCTTGCCGGTCGCGACTACGCCGATCTGCTCAATCAGGTCCTCGTCAATCTCAAGGAGAACGTGGATGAAGAAGCCCACCCCCTGCTTGATCAGCGCGAAGGGGCAAGGGAGTTGGTTCTGGTGATCTCCACCGATAAGGGACTCTGCGGCGCTCTCAACACCAACCTCGGGAAGAAGGTCCGCGCTGACAAACCTGATGCGGACGTGATTTCCGTAGGGCGAAAACTTAGGATTCAGCTCGGGAAGGCCGGCCGCAACATGGTCGCCGACTTTGAAGTCAAGGATCCGGTTCCCTTCGCCGAAGCCCGTCCGATCGCCAAACTCCTTACCAAGCTGTTCCTCGATGGGAAGTACGACAAAGTTAGTATCGCGTTCACCAACTTCGTCACCACCCTGACCCAGACGCCAACCATTATTCCCCTTCTTCCGATCAGTGCTTCCGATCTCGGCGAAAAGCAGGAATACGAAGGCGTGGGCAAGGACCAGGTCAAGGAAACCGACCATGCTGCCGCGCTTGGAAAAGACTACCTCTTCGAGCCAAGTGCTGAAGATGTTCTCGATACACTTCTCCCTCTCTACATCAACTTCCAGGTCTACCAGACCCTCGTTGAGAGCCGCGCCTCCGAGCACTCCGCACGGATGGTCGCCATGAAGGCCGCCACCGACAACGCGAACAAGTTCATCAAGGAACTCACCCTCGAGTACAACAAGCTTCGCCAGGCAGCGATTACCTCCGAGCTCCTCGAAATCACGACGGCCATGAAGGCCATGGAATGATCCGCCCTTTTTCAAGACCTGAAAACCGAACACCGACCATTAGCAACTCTCTCCGATGAATAACCAAGGAACCATCGTCCAGGTCATCGGCGCCGTGATCGACGCCGACTTCTCGAAAGCTGACAAGCTCCCCGAGATCTACAACGCCCTCGAAGTCACCTACAATCTGAATGGTGTCGATACCAAGCTCGTGCTCGAAGTGCAGCAGCACCTCGGCGACGGCTGGGTTCGCGCCGTGTCGATGTCGACTTCGGACGGCCTCAAGCGTGGTCTTCTGCTGACCGATACCGGCAAGCCGATCGCGGTTCCCGTCGGCAAGCAGGTTCTTGGCCGGATCTTCAATGTTACGGGAGATCTCGTGGATGAGAACGTCCCACTCGAAGACGACAGTTTTCGTTCGCCGATTCACCGTCCCGCTCCATCGCTCACCGACCAGTCGGCGAGTGAGGAAATCCTGCCGACCGGGATCAAGGTCATCGACCTCATCTGCCCCCTCGTGAAGGGTGGTAAGGGCGGCCTCTTCGGTGGTGCCGGTGTGGGTAAGACCGTGGTCATCATGGAGCTCATCAACAACATCGCACTCGCCCACGGTGGTTTCTCCGTGTTCGCCGGTGTGGGTGAGCGGACCCGTGAAGGTAACGACCTTTACTGGGAAATGATCGAGTCCGGCGTTATCGCTACTGAAAAGGACGAGAAGGGTCATCCGAAACTCGACGAGAAGGGCAACCCGGTCCTCGCTCCAGGTTCGAAGGTAGCGCTCTGTTACGGCCAGATGAACGAGCCTCCGGGTGCCCGTCTTCGCGTCGCGCTCTCCGCACTGACCATGGCCGAATACTTCCGTGATGAAGAAGGCCAGGACGTGCTTCTCTTCGTCGATAACATTTTCCGTTTCTCGCAGGCTGGTTCCGAAGTGTCCGCACTTCTCGGCCGGACGCCATCCGCCGTGGGTTATCAGCCAACTCTTTCCGAAGAAATGGCGACCCTTCAGGAGCGGATCACCTCGACCAACAAGGGATCGATTACTTCCATTCAGGCCGTTTACGTTCCTGCGGATGACCTTACCGACCCCGCTCCTGCCAACACCTTCGCTCACCTTGACGCGACGGTGGTGCTTGAGCGTTCGCTCGCGGAGCAGGCGCTCTTCCCGGCGGTTGATCCGCTTGCCTCGACTTCCAAAGCGCTTGCTCCGGAAGTCGTCGGCGAAGAACACTACCGCGTCGCCCGTGGCGTGCAGCTCGTGCTTCAGCGCTACAAGGACCTTCAGGACATCATCGCCATTCTCGGCATGGACGAGCTTTCCGATGAGGACAAGCTCAGCGTGTTCCGCGCCCGTAAATTGCAGCGTTTCCTCACTCAGCCCTTCTTCGTGGCGGAAATCTTCACCAACGTTCCGGGCGCGCTCGTTTCGATGGAAGACACCGTCAAGGGCTTCGGCGAGATTCTCGACGGCAAGTGGGACGACGTGCCGGAAGGAAACTTCTACATGAAGTCCGGCATCGACAGCGTTTCACGCGATTGATCGTCTCCAGCGTTTCAATTTTCAGCATTTCAGCTTTTCTCATGTCCATCCACCTCGCAATCGTCACCCCTGAGAAGCAGATCTTCTCGGACAAGGTCGGCAACGTCTACCTGCCCGGCGCTGACGGTGAAATGGGCGTGCTCGATGGCCACGCCGCGCTTGTCACTGCGCTCGCCCCCGGTGAGTTGCGTTACGAGAAGGACGGTCAGATTGTCACCCTTGCCTTGGGCAGCGGTTTCGCCGAGGTGACTCAGGAAAAGGTCAATGTCCTCACCGATATGGCGATGGGTGAAGACCAGATCGACGAGTCTAAGGTCGAGGAAGCGATGAAGCGCGCTGAAGAGCAGCTCAAGGGCATCAGCCATGACGACGACGCGGAGGAAGTGGCGCACTTGCAGGCGATCATCGCCAAGTCCATGGCCCAGCTTCACTTGAAGCGCCGCCACAAAAGCTGAGTTTCGCAGGAACATTTCAAGCCCGTGTTTCCGAAAGGAAGCGCGGGCTTTTTCATGGGAGGTGGCACGCCCTCGTGCCACGACGATGGGCTTGTCTATCCGGCGATCTGCAGGCAACCAATTCCACGTTCTCCGTGATGCGCCCGTTCATTGAACAACTTCAATGGTGACGGACACACCCACCCTTTGAGCTACGGGGGCGTCGTTCCTCCAAGGAAATGAGAATCGCCCGTGAAGTAGGGAGCCGTTGCCGGTTCCGAAGTTTTCGTGTATCTCCTTGGCAGATGACCGACCACGCGCTGCTGCGATACTGCCCCGATCTGCTTGCCTATACACGACGCCAGACTCGTGAGGTCATGGTTGGTGATGTTGGCATCGGTGGGTCGAACCCGATTCGAATCCAATCGATGATCACGTCGGATACCCGGGATACTCCGGCTTGCGTGAAGGAGATCATCGGACTCGCCGAGGTGGGTTGTGAGATCGTCCGGGTTACGGCTCAGACGAAAGTTTATGCAGCGAACCTGGAGAACATAGCCCGCGAGGTCCGAGCTGCCGGGTGTACCGTTCCCTTGGTCGCCGATATTCACTTCAAGCCCGACGCTGCTCTGGAAGCCGCCAAGTGGGTCGAAAAGATCCGGGTGAATCCGGGCAACTACGTCGACAAGAAGAAGTTCGAAGTCCGCGAGTACACCGATGACCAGTACGCCGAGGAACTCGAACGGATCCGTGACCAGTTCGTGCCGCTCGTCGGGTTGTGCAAGGATTTGGGTCGCGCGATGAGGATTGGCACCAACCATGGTTCGCTCTCCGACCGGATCATGAACCGCTACGGCGATACGCCGCTGGGCATGTGCGAAAGTGCCTTGGAGTTCGCAAGGATCGCCCGCGAGCACGATTACCATAACTTTGTCTTCTCGATGAAGGCCTCGAACCCGAAGGTGATGATCGAGGCCTACCGCCTGTTGGTCGCCCGGCTCGACCAGGAAGGCGATGATTGGAATTACCCGATCCACCTTGGCGTGACCGAAGCCGGTGACGGCGAGGATGGACGCATCAAGAGCGCTATTGGCATCGGATCCCTTCTCGGTGACGGCATCGGCGACACGATCCGCGTTTCTCTAACAGAAGATGCGATTCATGAAATCCCGGTGGCCCGGGCATTGGCGGAGCCGTTCCAGCGTAGCTGCGGCGGTCTGCCGCAGGCCGGGGCAGCTACGCTTCCGGAGCTTGCTCCTTCCTATGATCCTTTCAGCTACGAGAGACGCCGTAGTGAGGTCATCGAGGTGATGGGTCACCAGCTCGGTGGTGATCAGCCGATCCGGGTTTTCACCTCCCAGGAAAAGTGGAATGCCGTGGCTCACAAGATCGAGAAGATGGGCGACTTCAAACCGGAGATCGTGACGGAGAAGTCCGGCGTGATCGAGCTCGATCCGCGCGATGAGTCCGCCATTTCTGAGATCAATCAATCAGCTGATGCCAAGCTGGTTACGGTGAAAGACGGGCTTGATCTTCCGCTGGTTGCGGCTTTCAGGATGCTGGCTTTTCAGATCGACCCACGGCACCCGATCCTGCTCAAGGATACTTTGGAGCCGGCGACTGGAGATGTTGATTTCCAGGAGGTTCTGCTGGTCGGTGCCCGCCGGATCGGAGCGCTGATCTGTGATGGGATCGGTGATGCGATCATCGTCCAGGGGGAGTCGGCACCCGGTCAATCACTACGCCTATCGTACAATATTCTTCAGGCAGCGGGGGCCCGCATCTTCAAGACCGACTACGTCGCCTGCCCGAGCTGTGGGCGGACTTTGTTCAACCTCCAGTCTACGACCCAGAAGATCCGGGAAGCGACCGGCCATCTCAAGGGCGTGCGCATCGCGGTGATGGGATGCATCGTCAATGGTCCCGGTGAAATGGCGGATGCCGACTTCGGCTACGTCGGCGGCGCACCCGGGAAGATCAATCTCTACGTTGGCAAGCAGGCGGTGAAGTTCAACATTCCACAGGATGAGGCCGTGGATCGCTTGATTGATCTGATTCGTGAGCACGGCAAGTGGATCGATGCTCCGGAGGGCGAACCTGTGGAAATCTGAATCATGTCGGACACTGAAACCGTCACGCTCGAATCGACGTCGCTCGACGTCCCTTGGAATGTGGTGGTGCATGATGACCCGGTGAATCTGATGGACTACGTGACCTGGGTATTCGTGAAGGTCTTCGGCTATTCCGAGGTTCGGGCGACGAAGCTGATGATGGAGGTTCACGAAGCGGGCCGCTCGATTGTCTGGACGGGTGGCCGGGAGCGGGCGGAACTTTACAGTCAGCAGCTTCAGGGATTTCAACTGACAACCACGATGGAGAAAAGCAGCGACTGAAATGAAAGCTGCGCCAACTTTGGATGGAAGAATCCGCATTGATATCGAGTCCGAGGTGGATTGGATGATCATGCAGGCGATTCCGCATGATGCGCGATCATCGGGTATCGATTTGGCGGATCGGCTTGGCGATGTCCCGGATGTGGGCAGCCTGAAAGCGGATTGGCAGGAGTTCGTGGTTCCGGAGCTCAGCTTGGGATTCTCTCGTCAACTGACAACAATTGAGCAGGTGCTTGCCGGGCTTGATGCGGAGGCGCCCGCACCGATCTTCATTGTCAAGGAAGAGGCGGAGCTTTGGTATGGCGGCTTGAATCAGGCGCGACTTGCTCTCGAGGATCGCTATCACTTCCATGGCGATGACCCGGAGGAGATGACTCCGGGAAAACGGACGGCGTGGTTTCGTTCGCAGTTCTACACCACCTTGCAGAGCCTGTTGCTTGAGTTCCTCATGCGGGATTGAGCGACTGCAAGAGTTTGATGACTCTTGGGGCATCGAGGTCGTTCTGGCAGCGCAAGTCGATCGGGCACTTGTCGAGAAAACAGGGTGAACATTCGACTTTCTTGCGGATGATCAGGTGGCGCTGGCTGAGGGGTCGTGTCAGCACGGGATCGCCTGGTCCGAAGAGCACCGCGCACTTCGCACCAAAGGCGCCGGCCAGATGCGGCAGTGAGCCGTCGGCCGACAAACAGAGCGGGTAGCTGGCAAAGCTGTCCGGATTCGAGAGATCGATCGCCTGGGTGCGGCACGAGCTTTCCTCAGCCACCGAGTCGGAGAGGCCCCCCTCCCTGAGTTTACCGATATGAACCTGCCAGCCCTTTTCCTTGAGCCACTCGACGACCTTGAGCCACTCCTCGTGAATCCATTCGTGGTTCGCTCCGTAGTCGGAATCCGGGACGACAAGCAGGGCGTCGGTCTGCGCTTCGATGGGCCAGGCGAGGGCTTTGAAGTACTGGCCTTGGAGGGGTTGGGCCCCGAGCAGCTCGGCGGCCTCGAGCATGCGCTGGACTTGATGCTCTGCGGGTCCTGGCAGGATCCTCCGTTCCAATTTCCGCGTCAGGAGTTTTTCCAGCTTGGGTGCGGGAAGTCCGATCAATTCGGCAATGCCTGCCCGGGCGCAGGCGTCGGCAGCTTTGCCGGGCTCCCAGAGTAGAGCCCTTTCGACATCCACGAGGAATCGGGCGATCGCGCGTGCGGAATCCTTTTCCGAGTAGCTGATGATGTGGGCGACCCCGGCGGCCTGCCAAAATCTTTCCTGTGATCGTGGGCAAAGGATGGTGACTTTCCTGCCATCGGTGCTCAGGGACCTGACGGCGGGTAGCGAGAAACAGGCGTCCCGCCACGCCTGCGGGGAAGCCACCATGAGAGATTCTGCAGGATCGGTCGAGCTGTCGGGCACGGGGGAACGCTATGCCGTGCCGGAGAGACCCGACAAGTCGGCATCGATGAATGTGAGTCTTGGGAAGCGGGCCGGTTGATGGAAATCAGGCTCCCCGTTCCCCAGATCGGAAGCTGTTAGGAACTGCTGCTCGGGGGAGTTGAGGATGAAAGTGACGTTGGCGTGGGTGTTTTCGCCAAAGCCGATGCGGTCTCGAAGAAGGTCGAGGGGGACGGACAAGGCGGCGACCCACCCCCCGTCCGGGGAGAGCTCGGCATGACTGACCACGCCGGGCGGGGCGAGGTTCTGCGGGGTCGCCTGGCGGCGAGCTTCGGTGAATTCGCAGCTCCACCAGGCTCCGTTGGGAGCCAGATTGAATTCCAGATAGCGCCCGCTCGTGGGATCGGCGAGAAACAGCTCGGCGACATCGTGCTGCCAGAGGTTCTCCAGGAAGAGCCCGGGGCGGGCATCCGGGTGGAGCTGGGCAGGGCTGCCGTGGGAAGCAACGAACCACAGTCGATCGGCGTCGATCGCCAGACTCCAGGCGGCGGGAGGCTCGATTCTTTTTTTAAAATAATCGCCCGAAATTCCAAAAAGAGGGAGATCGAGGCTGCCCCATTGGAGGGCGTTTTTGGACCGGATAATGTGCATTTCGTAGGATTCGTAGATTTACCTAGGGCTCGCGGCGAAGTTTGGACAAAGCAATTATTAAAGAAAACTAAATAAAAGTCTTCCATTGCCCTTCTCTCAGAATATAGTATGGGTCGCCGCAAGACGACCATGCCGCGCCGCCCTTCCAACCGCCTCGACACGATCGAATACATCGGACCCCGTCCGGTAAAGCCACAGAAGCGTCCAAATTTCCTTGGTGGATGGGTGGTCCTTCTGATTGCTGCCGGGGCTGCTTATTTCTTTGGTAAGGATTTGCTTCCGCTGGTTCGAGCGCAGCAGGTCACGCCCAACAATGAGCGAGCCGATGTTTTGATTGCGGAGCTCCAGCCTTCCTCTCTTCCGGGAGACCGACTTGCGGCTGCCGCGCTGCAGCGGACTCAGGCGCGGGTCGATTACGAAGACGCCTATTACGCCATTCCTTATCCCAATGGCGACATTCCTTCAGGCAAGGGCCGGGCGGAAGACTTACTCATTCGTTCCTACCGCTCGCTTGGAATCGATCTCCAGAAGTTGATCCATGAAGACATGACGGAGCACTTTTCGGAATACCCTCAGATCTTCAGCCGCAAGACCGCTGATCCGAATATCGATCATCGCCTGACACCGAATCTGCAGCGCTTTTTCCGCCGGGTAGGTGCGGAGCGTCTGGTGGTTGATGACTCTGGTCAGGCACTGCCAAGCCGGAGTGCGAGCGACTACGTTCCTGGTGATATCGTCGCTTGGCGTCTTCCCGGTGGCCGCAGTCATATCGGCATCGTGGTTCCGGGCCCTGGTGATCGCCGTGGCGAACCATGGGTGATTCACAACAAGGATGCCGGTCCGGTCTGGGAGAATTGCTTGTTCGATTCCAAGATCACGGGTCACTACCGCTTCTTTGGGGAAGTGGCTGAAGAGGCCAAGCCGCAGAGCTGAGAGTGAGGGCCCGAAACGGTGCCAGTTGCGGGCGCTGCGCTGCCGGTGCCTCCGGGCTGGTTTCACCGATGAGCCGCTGACGCTCGCTCGCGTTCAAGGTGCTTTACTCGATGGCGGGATTTACCCAATGTCCCGCCCCTTTCGCCTTCAACGACTTCCTGCGCCCATGAATGCCGCCGAGATCCGCCAGAGTTTTTTCGATTTCTTCAAAGAAAAGCAGCACACCATCGTGCCGTCCGGCTCGCTGTTGCCACAGTCACCCGGCTTGCTTTTCACCAATGCGGGGATGAACCCGTTCGTGCCGTATTTCCTCGGGGTGGAGAAGGCGCCCTATGATCCGCCGCGCGTGGCAGATACCCAGAAGTGCATCCGCGCGGGCGGGAAGCACAACGACCTTGAGGATGTGGGATACGACACCTACCACCACACCTACTTCGAGATGCTGGGGAACTGGTCTTTCGGCGACTACTTCAAGAAGGAAGCGATTCTCTGGTCGTGGGAGCTGGTGGTCGAGCGCTGGGGGCTGCCGGCTGAGCGTCTCTACGCAACGATTTACGCGCCAGACAAGGCAAAGGGTGATCCGGGAGAGTTGGATCAGGAAGCGTGGGATCTCTGGGCCGAGTTGTTCCGTAGCAAGGGTCTCGATCCGCGCGTTCACATCGTCGATGGAAATGTGAAGGACAACTTCTGGATGATGGGTGAAACGGGACCATGCGGACCTTGTTCGGAGCTCCACGTCGACCTGACCCCGAATGGCGACTCAAGAGGCCAATTGGTCAACGGCGACTCGGACGAGTGCATCGAGATCTGGAATCTCGTCTTCATTCAGTACAATGCCGAGGCCGACGGCAGCTTCCGCGACCTGCCCTCCAAGCACATCGATACCGGCATGGGCTTCGAGCGTGCCTGCTCGATCATCCAGAACACAAAGGGCTTCACGGATTTTTCGGTGAAGCCGAGCAACTACGCGACGGATGTGTTCACGCCGATTTTCAGAAAGCTCGAGGAGCTGAGCGGGAAAACCTATGTGGATATCTATCCCGAGCCCGGCGCGGATCGCAGTGCCTTCAGTGAGGAACTGAAAACCGCGATTGCCTTCCGGGTGATTGCCGATCACTTGCGGACGCTTTCGTTCTCCATTGCGGACGGAATCCTGCCGGGCAACAACGGTAGGAACTACGTGCTGCGCCGGATTCTTCGACGCGCGGTTCGCTACGGGCGGCAACTGGGTTTCTCGGGTGACAAGACCTTCTTCGGTGCCTTGGTGGCAACGCTGACCGAGCAAATGGGCGGTGTCTTTCCCGAACTGAAAGCGCGTGAAGCGGCTGTTAGGGTGACGCTTGAGAGGGAGGAAGCGAGTTTCAACGAGACCCTGGACCGGGGCTTGAAACGCTTTGAGGATTCTTTGTCCGAGGTGAAGGACGGCACGCTATCCGGCGAAGTGGCCTTCGAGCTCTACGATACTTTTGGCTTCCCGCTTGATCTCACGGAGTTGCTCTGTGCCGAGCGCCGACTCGGGATGAACAAGCAGCGCTTCGAGGAATTGATGGAGCAGCAGCGCGACCGCGCGCGTGCCGCGCAGAAGTCCACGGTGGTTCGCGCCTTGGATATCTCCACGGATGCGGAAACGGAGTTCGTTGGCTTCGAGGCCGATGAAGCCGATGTGCTCGTGCTTGAAGTCCACCCCCAGGAGGACTCCCTGTTCGTGATCACGGATCGCACGCCGTTTTATGCGGAGATGGGTGGCCAGGTTGGGGACACCGGGATTCTCGTGACGGGAGCGACCGCGCACGACGTCAGCAATGTCCAGCAGATCGGCCTGGCGCGTGCTCACGCGATTCCTTCAGATGCGGTGGTGAAAGCGGGCGACACGGTGAAGTTGCGTGTGGATCATCGTCGCCGCCGCCCGATTGAGGCGAATCACACCGCCACCCACCTTTTGCACTGGGCCCTTCACGAAGTCGTGTCACGCGATGCGGCTCAGCAGGGTTCGGCTGTCGATGAGGAACGGCTGCGTTTTGACTTCAACAGCGCGCCTGTGACCCATGAGCAGATCTGCCAAATGGAGGAGCTGGTAAACGAGAAGATCAATGCCGACGAGTCGGTCTCCTGGGTCGAGGTTCCCCACGATGAAGTGAAGAAGCGTGAGGATGTGATGCAGTTCTTCGGGGACAAGTACGGAGATACGGTGCGCGTAGTACAGATCGGTGGCGAGCCCGGGAGACTTGATGGCTACGCGATGGAGCTTTGTGGAGGAACCCACGTCCGCAACACCCGTGCCGTTGGCATTTTCAAGATCAAGAGTGAGGGCGCCATCGCTTCGGGGGTTCGCCGGATCGAGGCGGTGACCGGAGAGCGGACCTGGCAGTATTTGCAGGGAGTTGTGATGTCGATCGAGGAGGAATCGATGACGATGCGGGCGAAACTTGCGGCCGCGAATGCCAATCTGGATTCCCTTGGAGAGGAGCCGGTTGATGTCGGCGACCTGCCCAAAATCGTTTACGAGGCCCTCGTCCAGCAGCGGGATATCCGCAAGATCAACCTCGTGCTGGATCGCTCGCGGACGAAGCTCGAGGAGCTGAAGGAGGCGGTCGTTGAAGCGGAGAAGCGTTTCAAGAAGCTGCAAGCCTCAGCTGCGGCGAAGCAGGCGGACGCTGCGCTCGCCCTTCTGATTGAGAAGGGTGAAGCGATTGTAACCTCGATGGAGTCCGATGCCTCGTTGCTTCAGGAACTGCTGAATGGCTTGAAGAAGAATGGTTTTGCCGAAGCGGCCTTCGTGGTCGTGGATGACGGCTCGAAACTCCATCTCGGTGCCTACTGCGGTGAACAGGCTCTTGGCCGTGGCCTCAAAGCCGGAGACCTGCTGCGTGAACTGGCGGCGCTGGCCGGAGGCAAGGGTGGCGGCAAGCCGGACATGGCGCGTGGCGCCGCTTCCGAACGGGACAAGGTCGGAGCCTTGGAAAGCGCGGCTCGGGAGAAGCTCGGGATCGCTTGAGTTGGGCTCAGCTTGCTTCGTCGCTCGGCGAAATACCTTCGACGACTTCCTTCGTGGGGGTGGGATCGACAAGTTCGCGGAAAGTCCGTTCCCACTCGGTCGCCTTGTGATGGGTGATGTGCTTTTCGAGGTGTTCGAGCATCTGCAGCGCGGCACCGCGCTGGTCGCCGGCCTTGAAGACATCGACTTCCATCTCCCAGATCAGCTCAGGTTTTGTTTCGGCGAGAAACTTTGCGTACTGCGGTGAAAGGGGGTCGTCTTTGGCGCGGTCGCCATCGCCACTCCAGCGCATCACGGTGAGGTCCTCGCCGCGGATTCGACTGATCCAAGCTTCGCGCAGGGCCAGGGTGGTTTTCGGAGTGCGGAGAGGGGGCAGGATCACCTGATCGTAGACGTCCTTGATTGGGAGTGGCGACATCGGCCAGTCTTTGATCTTCAGGCCTCCCAGACCATAGGCTTGGGCAAAGATCGTGCTGGTTACCGGCTTCTTCAGTTGATCCCGGGCTGCCCTGGAATCGACCTCCGCGGCCGTGACCATGAGGGAGTCGAGCATCTTCGAGGCCTCGGGGGAGAGCTCGGCAATGTCGCCGGGATTCGCCGCTGCCTTGAGGGTCAGGGAAAACCAATTGAGCTGGTGACGCAGCGCCATGGCAAAGGCTTCGTCCTCAAGCTGCCTGCTCCTTCGCTTCCATTCGCGGAAATCCTGTCCGCTGCGATTCTTCTCCTCGAAGTTCACCTTCTCCACACACTTCAGATAGAGTTCCAGAGCGGCACTATTGCTGGCCATGCCTTGTTTGAAGGCGGCGGTGGCTCCGGAAAAGCGGGTGGCGACGTTGGTCTTGGCGGCTTCGCGCAGGGAGTTGAGCTTGTCCATCAGTGCTTCCCGTTCGGGCTCACTCAAGGGGCCTTCGGCAAAGGCGGTGGCCGTGAGGGCGACACAGGTCAGAACGAGAAGACGCTTCATGGGTGGTTACGAACGTGCCAGAAACCGATCCTCTTGGCGATAGTTGCGTTTCTAATGCCCCAAGAGCCCGTTTTCGATGGAATCGATCTCCTCGTCAGAAGTGAACTCGCCGGCACTCAGCCCGATCTGCCGGAAGCCCTTGAGGTCGATCATTTCCAAGTCTTCGGTCCGATGAACGATCTTCGCCGGGCGCCCAAGCCAGCGAGCGGTCTCGTAAAGGGCGCGGCCACTTGCGTCCTCGGGATCGGCGACGATCAACACCAGATCCGATTCGCGAGCGAGATTCCTCAGGGCATGTTCGCGTTGGATGGCGGCGGCGGCGAGGGTGTCGAGCACCTGAATTTTGCTGTCGCGGTGCCGACTGCGGAGGGATTCGACGATCGTGCGCGCACGGTGACTCGCAATGGAGGTCTGAAAGACGACACCCGTGTGCGGCGCGAAGGGTAGATCAGCGGCTTCGTCTACGGATTCGACGATGGCCACACCACGGATACCGCCTGCGATCGCGAGACACTCCGGATCACCGGGGTGACCGACAAGCACCAGTCGGCATCGCTCCAGGCGAAGCTGATTCAGGGTGACGCGGGCGCGACGGATGGCCGGAAGCGTGAGATCGATGAGTTGATAGCCTCTTTCCTTCCATGATTTTTGCTGAGTCAGACTGGTACCCGTCAAAGGAACCACCACCCGGTGGGTCGGGGCGCTGTGATCATCGATGGAACCTTCCAGCGCGCCGGCGCGGCGGGCCCGGTCCAGAAGCACGCGGTTTGGACCCGGCGCTCCCAAGAGCGTCAAAGGTCCTTCCGAAAGACGCCGAATCAGAAGATTCCAGGCATCCCGCGTCTCCTGACTCATCCCGAGCACCGCCGCCCTCCGGACTTCCTTTTTCGCTGAGGAGGAAACGGAGCTTGTCGAAAGGGTGGTCGCCATGGCTTTGTGATGCAAAGTGATTGGGTGAAAAGGAGCCCGATTTGGCGGTGGGTTGGGTTAGCTTTGTCATACAAAGCTTAAGTGGCAAGGTAAATCTGAGCGGTGATTAGTGAGCGATGGAGGATGGAGGATGGAGGATGGAGGATGGAGGATGAGGGATGGTGGATGAGGGATGAGGGATGAGGGATGAGTGGGGTGAGATGGCGCGGCCACCAATTGCAGCCATGATGGGACAGGTCCTTCGAAAGGCCCCGTAGGGGTCATCCATGATCGCCGTGGACTTTGAGTCCACGGACCAGTGCAAGTTGAGGATCGTGTCGCATCGCGACACTTCATCACCGAAGGGCCTCCAGAGATCTCCTCGCCTTCTATCCCCAAGAGTGGCTGTTAGAACCTGAAGCGTCGCGACGCGACGCAGCTCGCACGCGCGACCCATCCGTGGACTTGAAGTCCACGGCTATCATAAATCGTCCCAACGGGACGGGGTTAAGAGACGAAGGCGGCGATGGCAGCCAGCAGACGGATCAGCCACGGCGTGGCGTAGATGAAGACGGCCGGGAGGATGAAGCGGTCGCCAACTGTTAGAAAAAGGAGGAACGAGCCGAACACTCCAATGAGACCGCAGCGGACGAGGCTTTTGAACCGGCTCTTCCAAGCCGGGACGGGCGGGGCGTTCTCCGGATTTCCCTCGCTCATGGCTGGCTCCGGAAGCTACTTCCCAAGGTTGAGGATCTGCTCGAGGATCGCGAGGTAGTCCTCGAAGGCTTTCCTGCCTGCCGCGGTGAGGGAATACAGGGTCTGGGGGCGGCCATCGCCGGTGATCTTGAGGGACTCGACGTAGTTCGAAGTGCCGAGGGTGCGGAGGTGGGTGATGAGGTTGCCGTCGCTCATATCCAGCTCTGCCTTGAGGTCCTGAAACGGCCACGACTCGACGCGGGAAGCGAGCAGCGTCATGATGCTGAGCCGCCCCTTCTCGTGGATCGTTTTGTCGAGTTTGGAAAAGTCGATCATTCGCCCGTGCTGTCGCCGCGCGTGGAAGTGGTGACGATGACGGCACCATAGAGCAAGTGGAACCCGCCGAAGGTTGCCGCCATCAGCCCGGAAGGTCCGAGCCGGTTGAGCATCGGGGTGGCAGCCTGAATGATGGTCATGGCGGAAAAGCTGGCGAGGCCGGTGACGAGAAAGGCGAGGCCGAGCCAGAACATCGACTTGGGTGCGAACTCGCGGATGGCCAGCAGGGCTAGTCCGTAGTGCAGGATCCAAATGGATGCCGTGGCCATCTCATTGTCCTGTCTCAAATAGAGCAGCCCGAGAAATCCTCCGCCGATGAGTGAAGGAAGGGCCCCGCGGAGGGCGACCTTGAGGCCTTGCGACCACACGGACTTTTCGTTGGCGGAAGCGGAGCGAACGAGTTGCCAGGCACCGAAGATCAGGGCGATTGTGAGGCCGGAAAGCCAGACGATGCCCCAGGTCCAGCCCTGCTTCGGCTCCGAGAGCCAGCCGGCTGCGAGTGCCATCGCTCCTCCTACCAGAGCGGCCTCTCCCGATAGCGCGCGGAAAATCGTTGCGCGCTCCATCATCGAGCGGATCGCCCGGAGTTGATCGGCAGCTTCCTCGTGGGTGGTCATGACAATTCCTTTGCCATACAAAGCAGTAGGGAGGAAAGACGAAAGAATCCGATCTGTGTCCTAACGGCTCGGCAGATCCTGCCAGGGCCTTAGTCGAGCAACGTGCTGCGCGAGAAGAGCGCAACGACGGGAATCCCACGAGCTTCGATCGCCTCCCTGCCACCTTCCTCGCGATCCACGAGGACCAGGGCAAAAGCGACTTTGCCGCCTTCGCGTTCAATGGCGTCGATGGCTTTCAAGGTGGATCCGCCGGTGGTGATGACGTCATCGACGACGACGATGGTATTTCCTTCGGAAAAGTTGCCTTCGATCTGTTTGCCGCGGCCGTGACCTTTGGGTTCCTTGCGGACGGTGAAAACCTGCAGGGCTTCGTCGGGATGCTGGCGGGCGGAGGCCATGCCGATGGCGAGGGAGATCGGGTCGGCACCGAGCGTCATGCCGCCGATGGCGTCGATCGACAGGTTGTCGGCGACGATCTGTTCGCGGACGGCGTGCCAGCCCATGTCACCGATGAGGGCGGCGCCAAAGGGATCGAGCGCGGTCATCCGGCAGTCGATGTAGAGGTCGCTTTCCTTGCCGGATGCGAGAGTGAAGGTGCCGGTGCGGACGGATTTCTCGAGCAGCAGGGCCTTGAGATCCGGAACGGTGTCGGTCAGGAGTGTCATGCGTGGAAGCTGAATGAGTCGGGGCCACGTGAGAAGCGCGGAGTGCGGGGAGATGGGAGATGGGAGATTGGAGCGCGCGACTCGTCGGCATGAAAAAGCCGCCTGCCCTTGCGGGTGGCGGCTTTTTGAAAAACAAAAGCGACGAAATTCAGTTCGCAGCAGCTTCGCTGGGCTCAACGTTGACGCGACGACCGTTGCGGTCGAAGTAGACGTGGCCGGCGACGCGGGCGTGGACGGTGTAGTCCTTGCCGAGGTAGACGTTCAGGCCGGGGTGCCACTTGGTGCCGCGTTGGCGGATGATGATGTTGCCAGGAATGACGACTTCACCACCGAATTTTTTCACGCCGAGGCGCTTGGAGTGCGAGTCGCGACCGTTCTTGACGGAACCTTGTCCTTTTTTATGGGCCATGGAATTGGAAGATTAGAAGGTTAACTTATGCGATCGAGTTGATCTCGATCTTGGTGAGAGAGCGACGGTATCCCTTGGTCTTGTGGAATCCCTTGCGGCGCTTGAACTTGAAGGCGATGCCTTTTTTCCCGCGATAGTTGCTGAGGACCGTGGCCTGGACGCTGGCACCATCGACGATCGGTGCGCCGATCTTGATGTCTGCGCCTTCGCCGACGATGAGAGGGGCGAACTCGAGGACCGTGCCCTCGTCGAGGTTCAGGTTCTCGACATCGAGCTTGTCGCCTTGTTGGACGCGGTACTGTTTACCGCCGGTTTTGATTACTGCGTAGGCCATGGCCGTTGGAAGAAAGGATTGAACCCACGTTCTTGCGCGGGGGCGGGGAGAACACCACAGGCTTCCGATACCGGCAAGGGAATTTTTTGAAATCGACGGACGGAATTCTTTGGGTTTCCTGAGTGCCTGTGAAGCGATGTGTGGTAGATGAGACGGCAATGGAGAATCTCGGCCGTGAAGTGGCGGCCGATCTGGGCTCCGGGGCGGTTTTGGGCCTGGTCGGCGGGCTGGGGGCGGGAAAAACGCATTTTGCCAAGGGCCTGGTATCGGGCCTGGGATTTTCCGGGCCGGTGACGAGTCCGACCTTCGCGCTGGTCCATGAATACCGCGGGGGAAAGCTGCCGGTCTTTCACTTCGATTTCTACCGTCTGGACTCGGCGGAAGCCCTGCTGGGGATCGGCTGGGATGAGTTCCTCGACGAGGGCGGTTTGGTGATCGCCGAATGGGCGGACCTTTATCCCGAGCTGATGCCGGAACCGACCCGTTGGCTGAAATTCGAGGTGCGACCCGACGGAAGCCGCGGTGTCGAGGAGCTCGCGGGACCTTAGTTTCCGCCGAGTGAGCGGGAAACGGCATCCACCATGCGACTCAAGGTGCCTTGCGAGCGCTGGGCCGTGCCGTAGGCGTTGTTGTAGGTCCGCTGGGCCGTTTCGTAGCTGCGCGCGCCGGTATCGGAGGTGCGGAGAGCTGTGCCTTGAGTCCGGTAGGCGGCCGCCGGGGCATTCTGATAGGTGCGCTGGGCGCTATCGAGCGTGCGATAGGCCGTGTCCACGGTGCGATTGCTGGTACCGCAGGAGCTGAGTAGCAGTCCGGCGCAGCCGATCAATGTGGAGACAAGGGCTTTCATGAGGACGGGAGCCTAGTGGCCGAGACGCGGGGGTCAATGCGCCATTTAGTCTGCACGGCTGTCGAGCTGGAAGACCTGGCCCGAGGTGTGGGGGAGCTGTTGGTGGAGATGGAGCAGGAAGCGAGCGACGGAATCGGTCGTATTCAGGCGGCCCAGCGTGTGATCGCGTAGCACCTCATCCTTGCGGGAGGGGCTGACGGAAGCGGTCATGCGGGTCTCGAGAAAGCCGGGCAGGATGACATTGACGCGGATGCCCGCCGGGCCGACTTCGCGGGCGAGCGACTTGGCCAGTCCGATCAATCCGGCCTTGGCAGCGGCGTAGGCGGCTTGTCCGGCGGGCGGATGGATGGCCGAGTGGCTGGAAATGAAGATCAAGTGGCCGCGCCGACGGCGAAGCATTGGCTTGAGGGCGGCCTTGGCACAGCGAAAGGCACCGCCGAGGTTGACTTCGAGCTGGTGATCCCAGTCCGTCTCGCGAGTTCGGGCGAGGAGGCCGTCGAGGCTGACACCGGCATTGGCGACGAGCAGATCGAGGGGCTCAGAGTTTTTGAAGAAAGCGTCGACCGAGTCGGCACTGGCGACATCGAGCTCGCTGCGGCCCGGGGCCTGGACGAAAAACCCTTCCTCGCGAAACGACGAGGCGATCCGGCTTCCCAGATCGCCATGACCGCCGGTGACGAGCACGTGTTCCATCGCGCTTGAGCCTGTCGCTCAGGCCGACAAGCGCAAGGATGGAGAGTGCTCGTTGGTGATTAGCGGGAGGCCGCCGATTGAGGAGCCGGGCGGATCACGGTGGCGTGCTCGTCGTAGTTCGCGACGCCGCCGGCCTGTTCGAGCAGGTAGTCGAGGGCGACCTTGGCGGGGATGTTCTTCAAGCGCAGGCTGACTTCCCTTTCGCCGAGTTCGTTCTTCGGATCACGGATCACGAAGTTCGGACTGTAGGTCGACTTCGGATCGGCTTTCTTGGATTGCTCGGCGACCATGAAGTCCAGGGCTTCGAGCCCTTCGGAAAGGGTCACGCCATCCATGTCGACGCTTGGAAGCTTGATCGCGGCGAGTTGGTTGCTGCGGCGTTTGGCAATCAGTTCCTCCCGGTTCTCCGTGAGTCGGCCGAGCTGGTAGCGGGCGTAGGCGTGATTGGGTTTGAGGCGCAGCGTTTCGATGAAGGCGGCGCGGGCACCGGCGATGTCGCCCTGGGCCATGGCGTCCATGCCCAGCTTGTAGGAGTTATCGGCATCAGCACCGAGTGCTGGCAGGGCGAAGATGGCGAAGACTGCAAGAATGATGGAGTGTTTCATGGGCTTGTGGGTTGAGCTTGTTTGCGGACAGAAGCGCCTCAAAAAATATAAGGCGTTCTCCTAACATCGCTCTTTATTCGGCGTTTCTCAACCTCGGAGTTGAACATCCGGTGCCGAAACGTCATTCCCTGAGCGGTGAATGACCATGAATTGTGGATGCATCGTGCGATTGAGGAGGCGAGCCGAGGGATCGGCCGGACGTCCCCGAATCCGCCGGTTGGGGCGGTCATCGTCGGAAATGGCAAGGAACTGGGCGCGGGCTGGCATCGGGCCGCCGGTCAACCTCATGCGGAGAGGGAGGCGATCCGCGAGGCGTCGAAATTACATGGTCAAGACGCGCTTTTGGGGGCAACTATTTTCGTCACGCTCGAACCTTGTTCGACCGTCGGCCGCACGCCGGCCTGCACGACGGGGGTGATCGAGGCGGGGATTTCACGAGTCGTCTACGCGGTGGCGGATCCGAATCCCGCGCATGCGGGTCGTGCGGACGAGCTGCTGCGCAGCCACGGGATCGAGGTGGTGTCCGGTGTTCTGGCGGACGAAGCTGGGCGTTTGATCCGGCCTTTTGCCAAGGTGCAACGCTGCGGTCTGCCGTGGGTGATGTTGAAAACTGCGATGAGTCTGGATGGTCGGCTGACCCGTCCGCCCGGAGAAGGCATGTGGCTGACCGGGACCGAATCTCGGGCGGAGGTGCAGCGCTTGCGGGCAAGGGCCGATGCCATCCTCACTTCGGGTGAGACGGTTCGCCGTGATCGTCCGCGGCTTGATCTGCGTGATCCCGCGCTGCTTGAGGGCCGGGCGCAGCCGTGGCGGGTGGTGCTGACGGATGATCCCGAAAGCCTGCCGAAAGACGCGCCCCTTTTCTGCGACGGGCATTCGGCACGGACCTTGATCCTGTCGGGAAAAGATCCCGAAGCGGCCTTGCGGCAGTTGGTCATGGAGCACGGGGTGAACTCGGTCATGGTCGAGTGCGGCGGACGCTTGGCGGGCGCGCTATTGGATGCGGGGTTGATTGATGAAGTGGTGGTTTTCATGGCACCGATGCTCACCGCAGGACCAGTCGCGGCGCTGGGTGGTGCGGGTCTCCCGGAGGGGTCGACGATCGATGAGGTTCGGTTTGAGCGATTCGGCCAGGACCTCATGATGCGGGGAGTGATTCGAAAGACGACGACCGACGCGGAGTGACCGTCTGAAAAACAAAACCGCCGTCCTGAGAATCGGACGGCGGTTGAGGAAGAGAAATGGAATTAGCGGCACTTGCTACGAGAAGAATAGTAGCGGGAGCTGGGGTGACTGTTGAAGTAAACGCCCCGATTATTTGAATAATGGACTCCGTGACTGACTCTCCGTGGTTGCGGGTGGTAATAGGCCTTGGGCCGGCATCGATGGGTGATTGGTAAGCGTCTCACGCTGTAGATCGGCCGCCCACATTGATCGTAGTAGGCAATGAAGCGCTGTGAGTAGACCGGGCAGCCACAGGAGCTTCTCCCGCTGACGTAGGTATGGCCCGCATGGTAAGGCCGGGCTTCGGCGTTTGGAGTGGCAACGAATGCGGCCGCGGCAATGATGATAAGTGTCAGGAATTTCTTCATCGTGTGTTGAATTGGGATTCACGACGTTCGACCGGATGGCTGACCGACTTATTCAAATGGATTAAAAAGATGTCGTCGAAGTTGCACGTTCATGGTCGGGCATCATTCTGATGATTCGCTCATTTGACGTGGCGAAAATTTGGGCCACCTTGCCAGCTACCACCAACGATCATGAACGAGAACCAGCACTCATCCACCGGCGGAGAATCCCGCCGGAACAGCTTCCAGAGTTTTTCAGATGCCTTCGATGCGGCGCGGGAAGACGCGGGCTCCAAGGCGCGGGAGGCGGCTCCGAAATTAAAGGGCGCGCTGGAAGGCGCGGCTCACGAGCTCGCGTATGGAGTGGCATTCGGTGCCTGTTTCGCCGGCTATTTTGCGAAGGAATTCGTTCCGGAAAGCATCAAGGCCTCACTGCGACGGGGAGCCAGGGAAGGCAGCGGCGCGGCGGAGCGGGCGAATGAAACGCCACCGACAGCCGCTGGCTTTGAAGGCGCGGCGACCTGAATTTTTTGGTGCTGGTGTGGAAACGCCCGCCCCGATGATCGGGGCGGGCCTTTTCGTGGAAGCAAGGATCAGCGACGCACTTAGAATTCGTCTTCGAATTCAAGCCGCAGGCCGCCAGTGAAGCGGACGGCAACGTTGTAGACGAAGGCGGCAAGCAGACCGCTGAGGAAGCCGAGGAGTCCGTAGAGTACCGGAGCGAAGATCATGATGGCCAAGCCGACTCCGAGACCGGCTCCGATGCCACCGGCATCACCCGAAGCGAAGCCGCCGAACATCATGAGCAGACCGAAGGGGACGTAGAGCAGGCCGAAGGCGGCCATGATGACGGCTTGCACCGTGCCGGCGATCACCGGATCGATTCTCTTGAGCCTCTTGATCGAGCGCTGACCGTGGCTTCCAAACGCGGGTGGCAGATGAGGTGCCGGTTGCGGTGGTTGATAAGGGTCCTGGTTCATAGGGGTTGAGGATGATTTTTGAAGGACTACTGCGATTGTTCCTCAATGATCCTCTCGCGAAGCTGCTGCTGGGATTCGAACTGCTCAATCAACTCGTCGGGCACGCCCATTTCCCTGAGCTCGTCCGGGGTCATCGACATCATGGAGTTGACGATGAGAATGAAGACCACCGAGAGGATCAGGCCGAGGTAGCCGGTGATCAGGCCGGTGCGTGAGAGGCCTTTGCCGGTGAAGCGCGCGGGGTCCTGGCGGATCTTGTACGAGGCCATGTGCCCGGTGACAATCGCCGCGATGGCAAGCGGCATCGACAGGCACCACAAGAAGCAGGAGAGGAAGGCGACCAAGCCACAGACCAGTGACGCGATCGCCAAGCCATTGCTCGGAGGAAGATTGGACATGGGTGCCGGGCCAGTAGGTTGCGGACTTGGAGTGCTCGGGCTTTGGTAGGGAGATGGCCCGGCAGGGGCGGCACCTGTCGGCGCGGCGGTTGCTGCGGGCGGCGTGGCTCCGGGTATCAGGGAGCTGAGTTCCGGCACAGTCGAAGCGGGTTTCCAATCCGGCAGACCTTCCTGCCAGACGAGGTCCTTTTCGGGGTCGAATTGACCGTTGGCGGCAAGCCGCTGGAGTTCGGAAATGGGGACGGGTCCACTCTGCTTGCCGTCGTGGGCGTAATACCATTGGCTCATAGTGTCTGAGAACTATCAGCCTCGAGCCACCCGGACAAGGCCTCACGCGAAGAAGTGAACGCTAAGTTTCGTCCTGCACGTCTCCGTCCCAACGATAGCCGACACCGCGCACCGAGACAAAGTCCGCGCTGGAGGCCGGCCCGAGCTTGGCTCTGAGGGTCTTCACGCAGCGATCAACGCTCCGGTGGGTCACCAGCAGCCCGTGGCCCCAGACCTTGCCGATCAGTTGCTCCCGGGAAAGCGCTCGCCCGGCATTCTGGAGGAGCACGCTGAGCAGATCGAATTCCTTGGGTGTCAGGTTCACCGCTTTTCCCGCCAGGGTCAGCCTGCGTGCGGAGGTGTCGAGCAGGCCATCCTGGCCGAAAGTGAAGCGGGTCGAGCCGACATGGGTCCGGCGTAGCATGACCTGCACTCGAGCGAGCAATTCCCGCAGCGCGAAAGGTTTCACCATGTAGTCGTCCGCGCCAAGTTGCAGCCCCATCACCACATCGTCGGTCTGTCCCTTGGCGGTGAGCATCAGGATTGGCGTGTCGATCTTCTCCTGCCGCAGCGCGCGGCAAATTTCGTAGCCGTTCACGCCGGGCAGCATGATGTCCAGCAGGATCAGGTCGGCCCGCCAATCGAAGGCGAGCTGCAGCCCTTCCTCGCCATCGCTGGCGGCGCGCACGTCCCAGCCCTGAGCGGCGAGGTTGTCGCAAAGCCCGCGGCGCAGACTTTCGTCGTCTTCGATGATGAGGATGCGTGCGCTCATGGTGAGGTGGGGAGCAGGATGCGGAATTCGCTACCCTCGCCGGGTTCGCTGTCGAGCTCGATGCGGCCGTGCATCGCGGTGACGAGGCGATGGACAATGGAAAGACCAAGCCCGAGTCCGTCGCGCCGGCGTGCCAGGCGGCGATCGACGCGGAAGAATTGGCGGAAAATCCGGCGCTGATCGCGGGCCGAAAGGCCGATGCCCTGATCACGCACCGCGATGATCACTTCGCTGTTCTCGGCGCGGGCGCTGAGGGTGATGCGGCGTGGTGTGTCGGAGTATTTCCAGGCATTCTCCAAGAGGTTGCGCAGCACGGTGGCGAGGGCCTCGGGGTCGGCTTGGATCGGTGGCAGCGGTTCTGAGAGATCGAGCGAAAGGGTGTCGGCGTGGGCATCCGCTTTGCCGCGGAGCGTTTCGATAGCCTCCTCTAACAGTTCGGGAAGTGCGACCTGCTGGAGCTCAAGTTGGAGCACGCCGCGTTCGAGTCTGGAAAAGGTGAGGAATTCTTCGCCGAGTCGGCTGAGGCGCTTGTTTTCGCGAAAGGCCATGCGCAGGTAATCCGCACGGTCGCTGGGTGAGAGCTTGTCATTTTCGATCAGCGATTCGAGCAGCAGTCGTTGACCGGCGAGTGGTGTGCGGAGTTCGTGGGCGACGGAGGCGGCGAGATCCGTGCGCTGGCGAGCCATTCGGAGTTGGTGGCGGCCGATGAGCAGGGCGGTGATCGCGAGCGCAACAAGAGCGAGACCCGAAGCGCCACCGATCCAGATGAGGGATCGGCTCCCGTTTTCCGCCGAAGGAACATACGAGCGTGTCGCCAGAAATCGCCAGCGCTGGGATCCCCGCAGGGAAACTGCCACGCGGTCGTCGGGCGCATTCTCTAACAGTTCATAGTCATTGGTCTGATCGAGAAGATTGAGGATCTGATCCCGGGTCCAGAAGGTTCTCGTGGTGGTGTCATCGCTGGTCCTGTCGAATACCTCGTAGTTGGTATCGAGTAGCTCCGGCCGACCTTGAGCCGTGCGGATGAGTTCGATCTCCAAAAGCCTTTCGAGTTCCTCGCTTGGCTGAAGTTCGAGAAGCGGACGGATCAGCGTCAGTCGGAAGGCAGGCGACAGAGCGGGCGGGGAGAAATTCCAGACACGTTCGGAAAGCAGATCACCGAGTGCCGGGGAGCGATCACCATTTCGGAAAAGGGCAAGCAGAAGACCCGCCACCGGGTCCCGGCCGTCTTCAGCCCAAGCCCATTTCAGACCACCACTGTCGAGCGCTTTGGCGAGGTCTTCCGCCGAGGCCTTTCCCTCCCGGATTCGCTCCCGCCAAGGGTCGATGATGTCAGCGGGTGCCGGGTTGGATGTCATCGGTGCTTGAGGGGTCTGCCAAATCCCTGCGAAGGCACCAGACTTCGCCAGATCAGGAACGGACGGACTTGATTCCAGAGCGGCTTCCAGCTTCGACGAAAGCTCGATGGCTTCTCGCGAAAGCAGCCGTTCCTCCGCCTGACGGACGCGGGCTTCGGCGGCTTCCGTCTCACTGCGGACGAGGCGAACCATGATCCACATCCAGCCAGCCATCGCAATGATCAGACCAGCTCCGAAAAGGAGCCACCAGATGAGCTGTCGGGCTGAAGTCATGTTGAATCGAGAAGAGGCTTTCGACGACTTGCCGGCGACCTTGATGAGGAATCTGATTCCAGTTTTACCATTGGAAGTTGGCAACGATCTCCTTGGCCCGGGCTCGAGTCCTTTCTCGATCCGGATCGGTGAAGCCGAGACGAAGCGTCAGCGCTTTCTCCTCGCCGACGGCGAAAACCTGGTACTCGCGGAGGGTGACTTCTCCCATGCGGCCCTTCACTTCGAGGGTGATGCCTTCGACGCCGTCCACTTCGATCGCCTCCCAGCGATCCTCGAGCGCGTCCCATTCGTCGAACGACTTACCGACGTTCTTCAAAACAGTTTCAGCGAACTCGCGGGAACCGGCTTTGGCATCTTCGACCAGATTCTTGGTCAGGTTGACTTCAAGCATGCCGTCGCGCCCGGCGAAATCCGTGGGCCAGAGGTTGGCGCGGTAGATCTCTTCCTTGTCGGCCGTGACCCAGAAAAGAACCGGACCGGGCAGGCTGAAACTTGACCCGATTTTCTTCGCTTTGACCTCGCTTGGCGTCAGCGAATCCCAAGCTTGCTCGCCAATCAGCGAGACCTTGGCCGCGCCAAGATCCATCATCACGATGCGGCGTTCGTCATCGCGGCTGATGTAGAAGGTCTGCTTCAGGTTGGTTTCGATTTTCGCACAGGGGAAGGTGCCGGCGGGGACTTCGATGTCAGTATGCTCGGTGACTTCCATGGTGAACTCGATCGGAACCGCATTGTTGAGGCTGGCGATGAGAAGGGTTTTCTGTTTGGTCCCGATTTCCTGATTCAGGCAGCGCACGAGCTGAACCATCTGCTCGTTTTCATACAGCATGCTGGCGGCGTGCTCGCCCCGGGCATGATCGTAGCTGTCGATTTCCTCGCCGGTTTCCGAGTCAATGATCCGAACGAAGTTGTCCTCGCTGAAGAAAGCCTGGTTGTCGGCCATGCCCTTCATGAACCAGCGACTGTCGATGACGTGGTGGCTTTTCTGATGATACTTGCTGCGGCTCATGCTCGGGGTGCCGCCATTTCTGACCACGTAGCTTTCCCAAACCGGATCTTCTCCGGCTTCGACGATGTGTTCCGCCGCCAGAAAGTAGCCGATCTGCTGGCCATTTTTCAGCGTGATCTCCCATTGGTAGGAATGGCCGTCAAGCCAGGGAGCGGGGCCGAAGTTGGTTTCGGCAGGAAGCAAGCCGGCGGCTTTGACGACCCAGCGGTTGTCAGAGGGGAAACTTTCGCGAAGGGCCTCCAGCTGCTTGCGCGCCCGCTTCTCGTCGCCCTTGGTCTGATAGCATTCGGCGAGACGGTAGTGCGCTTCGGCCGTGAGCTTCTTCCACTTGCGGTCGTAACGGAGCACGGCCTCGAAGCGCTTGATCGCGGCATCAATGTCGCTTTCATTCTGCTGGAGCTGGACGCCTTCTTCCAGCATCTCGGCGGGGGACTGGGCGTAGGCGGTGGCGAAAGTGAGGCTCAGCAGGCTGCTGATGATAATGGATTTGGTCTTCATGACGAAAATCTTTCTACAGGCGTCGTGTGACCCTTTGGTGACGGATCGGGGTCGGTTTGAAGACCATGACAGGCATTCCGGAACTTGGCAGCTGTGGAAAAAGTCAGTGATCTTCTGCGAAAACCGGCCGGGACCCTTCAGTTTTGGCACCTCCGCCTTCACGGCATGGTCCGAATAGTGTTGATGGTTTAGGTTTCTTTAATAATCTCCCTTCCACCCCATGAGCCAACCCCTCGTTTTTCCCCTCGCTCTCCTGCTCGTCCTCCCGGCTTCCCCGGTCGATGCCTTCGTCTACTCGGAGGATTTCTCGACCGGTCTCGGTGGCTGGGATACCGCTGGATCCGAGCGCAATGGCAAGAGCTCGAGCCTTGCCCACAACCACATCGACAAGCGTGCCTCCTACCTCGATACCTCGGCTGGGATTGGCTACTACCTTGCGCCGACGGTCCTAACAGGTGACCTCTCCGCGGCCTACGGGGGGACCTTTGGATTCGATATCATCATTCCCGATGGCATGGATACCGGTCATTCGGATACTCACCTGATTCACATGGACGCCTTTATCTGGGCGACCAATGGAGACATCCTTGTCATTGACCTGAACCAACCGACTGATGGCTCCGCCGGTGAATCGCTGACGACATACGCGATTCCCCTGCATCAATCGGCAGGATGGAAACTGCTTGCCTCCGGTGTTTCGTATTCCAAATCAAGACTCTTCAGCACCCTGAACGTTCCCTCACCGGGAGCGGCCACCGGCACCCAATTTCAGGACGTGCTGGCGAACGTCTCGCAGATTGGATTCAGGGCCGAGTTCAGTGATGGGATCGACTCCACCGAGGGGGCGCAGGCTGGCTCGGCCGGGTTCAATCCGGAGTCGGAGTTGGACAGCGTGGTTTTCGGAATCGTCCCGGAACCGACCGCGATGATGCTCGGTTCGCTGGGTTTCCTGCTGATTGTCAGAAGGAGAAACCGGTAATGGACCGATTGTCACCCTGCTGGTTCCTCGGGCATCACTCTCAGGGAACCCGAAAAACCCAACCGTCCTGTAGCCCGGGTGTCTAACAGGTGTCTTTCTGGACAGGAGGGACAGGCGTGAATATCCGTCTTTTCGTCGTCCCCGGATGCCCTAGTGCAGCGAAGGCAAATCCACGACGCAGGCATTGAACCCTTTTCGTGGGTTTGAAGGATTCGAATTTTCTCGGGTCGGGTTTGAGATCCGCGGCGATACCGTCTTGCTGGAGCCGAAATCCTCATGGTGAGAATCCGGGGCGTTCCGGGACGACATGGACTTCCATTCCCGGTAGGACATCAGCGTTTTCTTCGAAGAATTCTTCATGGCTGAAATCCGGTGGAAGATTCGTTGGAGACACGATGTTCACTTCCGGTTTTCCAAGGGAGATCTCGAAGCAGGCCCGACAGGTAGTCCGTTCCCAGTTCGTCCGAAAATTGCAGGGTCTGCGGCGATTCTGAAGTGTGGACTTCTGCAAATGACGGCGTGTCATGACCATCATAGGCACTGATGGAGAGCACGGTGACGCCTGAGGAGACTCCAACTTGATCAAGACTAGCGGGACTCGAATGACTGCAGGCTGAGGCAGCGATGGCCAGCGTGGCGGACGTCAGTGCGGCAGCAAGCCGCTTCACCGGGAGACGAGGGGAAGCCTTAGGCGCCCTGTTCGTAGAGAACAGAATAGCTGAAGGCCCCTTGGGGGAGGGGAATTCGTTCATGGGGGGGATGGGGGGTGGCCGGAACCCGGGAAGGCTCCGGTGGCAGGATCATGCGTGATCAGACGTCTATTGAAATAACATAATCGCGTAATGAGCTGCCTTTTTCGGCAAGCGCAAACCTATCCTGCGTTGGCGCTGCCCGGAGTCGGATCGAGAGGCGTGAATACCTCGGGATTCGATGCAGGTCGACCCGTAGAAAGGTCGCTTTGCTGAAGACCAAAGTCGACCGAATCGAGCACCCCGTTTCCCCTGACATCCTTGTCGATGAGCATGATCGTCTCACCACTGGCGGAGAGTTTGAAATTGGCGTGAAGACCGGGCACGTCCCCGCCATCCTCATCGGCCCAAATCAGAAGATACCCTCCCGCATCGATGACGGTGCCGTCAGGAATCTCCCATTTGCGCGGATTCGCCGGGTTGTCACTCAAGTACATTCCACCCACATCAAGGGGGGAGGCCATCAGGTTGCGCAA
>NZ_JBATWY010000242.1:0-34356 GCF_049672945.1 Haloferula sp.
TCACTACGCAGGGCTTCGACCTGTGCGGGAAGCACAGGAGCGGCCGAGTTGCCGAAGGGATTTCGAACGTAGGTCAAGACCGCGGCAATCTGATCGTCGGTTTGAACTGCGAGTGGAGCCATCGGCGCGGGGAAATTGTATTCAACCCCGGAAACCGTGATCGGTCCGGTGAGACCGCGCAGTTGGATCCGGATGAGGTTTGAAACCGGTCCGGTCACCCAGTCGGAGCCCGCAAGAGGTGGAGCGATTGGTCCACCTTCTCCATTCGCTCCGTGGCACGCGGAACAGATCAGATAAGCAAGCTTTCCTTCCTCCATCACAGCCGGATCAGGCGCGGTGCCGGCCGGTGGGGTCATGTTATCCACGGCGGCGTAGTCAGCCGATGGACCTGCCGCAAGTTTCTCAGAGGTCGGGCTATTCGGAATCACCTGCGCAGGATCGTCGACCTTGCTGGGGGTGGAGGCAATCAACTGCTCACCCAGTGTCTCGAAAACGACCTCCGGCGGAACCTGAACCGCCGATCCCTCATCGACGACCTTCCAGTCAAGATTGGCAGCCTGAGCGGCGTCCACGCTGGCTCGAATCTCATAGCGCTTGATGGCAGCGGCTTGCTCGAGAGGTTCGATACCACTGTTGCCACCGGAGCGCAGCCAGAGAATCAGCAGCAGAACGCCGAAAAGCGAGATCACGCCGATACCCCACCAAAAGGCAGAAAAGCGGACGAGCGGGTTGTCGCGGGTTGGTTCCATTTCTTGGAAAACTAAAATTCTGAAGTTTGAAAAGCTGAAATCCGGGTCAGTTCGAGACGTTGGCGGATTCGAGAAGACGGGGATCGCGGTTCGGGTAGAGATTGTTCTGACCGAGGGCGCGGAGGTAAAAGAAAACAAAGCCGGAGCCGATTGCGACGAAGGCAAAAATGTCACCCAAGAAGGCACCTGGGACCGTGGTGGTCACCGGATTGTCGGAAAGACTGCCGTAGACTTCGGGAAGGATGTTCATCAGCGAAATCGAGCGCTCGGGAGCGACGATCAGGTAGTGATCGAGGACGTGCATCACCAGCGTGTAGATGCACATGATGCTGAGGAGCTTCGGTGTCCGCTTGAGCCACGCTTGAAGAAGGATCACGAATGGCACGACGAAGTGACCGAAGACCAGGGCGATCATGCCGGTGTTCCATCCTCCGGTGTTACGGATGAGGAAGTACTTGGTTTCCTCAGTGATGTTCGCATACCAGATCAGGAAGTACTGGGAGAAGGTGACATAGGCCCAGAAAATCGTGAAGGCGAGAAGCAGCTTGCCCTTGATGTGGAAGTGCTCGGGAGTCACCACCTTCTTCATGTATCCCGCTTGGCCAAGCAGAGCGCAGGTGATGATGATCACCGCCATCGAGTTCAGCGCCGAACCGGCGAAGAGGTAGACCCCCCACATGGTCGAGAACCATGTGTAATCGAGCATCATCAGCCAGTCAAAGCCGGCAAAGGTGATCGTAATCGCGAAGATGATCAGCGTGTAGGTCGAGTGGAAACGGGCGCGGAAGAGTCTCGAAGTGCCCGGATTCGGATCGCTGTCCTGAGCTACCGAGAGCTTCCGAAGACCGCGAATCACGAGACTCAGGCCGACAAAGTAGAAGGCAAAACGGATGTACCAGAAGGGAATGCTCATGTACCAGTACTTCACGTAAAGCAGATGATCGTGGGGATTGTGACTGTGGTGAAGAGCCTCTTTGGCACCAATTCCAAAGACGGAGCCAGAAATATCACGGTGCATCGTCATCCACTCGTAGAGATATTGCTGCACCTGCGGGAAGAGCAGCGGAATCGCGAAGATGAACAGATAGGGGTAAACCGATCCGAGGTTCTCCATGACTCGGCGGACGGAGGTTCCCCACCCTGAGTTCGAAACGTTGTGAAGCAGTGTCCAAAAACACCCGCCGACAGCGAGCGTGAAGAAGAAAAACAGGGCGAAGAGCCATGAGTAGGCGAAGCTGCCTGCAATCGCATCTCCCGCGCCGAAGAGCAGGAAGAAGCTGATCAGGGTGAGGATCGCCGAAAGCCCGCCGGAGATCATCTTGATCTTCTCGATCTTGGTGCTCTTGAGACGTTCCCCGTCTACCGGGATGTCTGCTGAGGTGACAATGTGGGAAGCCATGAGGAAATTCGGTTATTGGGCCTGGACGGGGTTTGAAGCCTGATGGGCCTCGAACGCGGCCTTGATCGACGGATCGGAAAGAGGAGCCTTGCGGGCAAATTGGATGGCGCGGACGTAGGCGACCACTGCCCAGCGATCACGAACGGAAAGGTTGTGCTTGTAACCACCCATGTTGCCCTTGCCATTTGAAATCACATCAAACATGCGGCCATCCGGGTAAGCGGCCGTTCCGAAGTTCTCCAAAGCCAGGTTCGCAATGCCGGGGACACCAAAGCTGGCTGTAATGCCCTGTCCGTCACCCGAGACCCCGTGACACGGCATGCAATTGACGAAATACATCTCCTTGCCCCGATTGAGGAAGGCATTGACGTTCCCCTCGTTCAAATCGAGTTCTTCGGGCATGCCGTTGGAATAGTAGTCATCGATGCCGCCGGTGTAGTAGTAGCCGGTGCCACCACCGAACTCATACTCCGGAATGCCACCGAGTTCGGTCTTGCCGTCGGACTGAAAACCAAGCGGGTGAGTGCCGGTCACCGGCAGTCGGGAACCGACATCATCGGCGAAAAAGCTGTCAGGCTTTTGCGCCTTGAGCTTGTCCTGGTCATCCATGTCGGGAAACAGGCGCAGCGGCGTGTCGGCACGCTTCGCACCGCGGATCGGCATGAGACCGACGAACAGAACGATGACGATGGCGTAGGCTAGAAAGAAGTATTTCACGTGATGAAATCGAAAAGGGGTCAGTCTTCTTCTTCGACGAGTTCGATGCTGGTGCCTCCGATCTCCTCGAGCAGCGCGCGGGTACCTTCCGGGCTGAACTTGGGATCACGGGCTTCGATGGCGATGAAGAAAGCGTCGTCAGTAGCACGATGAAACTGCTTGCTGGCGAAAAGCGGATGATTCAGGCGCGGCAACTTCATCAGCGCCAGCAGCCCGAAGAGCACGGTGAAACCGGAAAACAGGATCGTCAGTTCGAACATGATCGGGAAGAAGGCTGGAACCGAGAAGACATTCACCGGCTTCGCTTGCACGACGGTCGGGTAGAGCAGCACCTGGGTGCCGTAGGCGAGGGCAAAGGCAGTCGCCGTGCCGGTCGCACCACCACAGAACACGAGCCACGGAAGCACCGAGCGCTTGAGGCCCATGGCTCCATCAAGACCGTGAATGGGATAGGGTGAGTGACAGTCCCATCGACGGAAACCGGCATCGCGCACCTTCGCGGCCGCCTTGTAGAGGGCGGAGGCGCTCTTGAACTCGGCCAAGTAGCCGTAAACTCGTTTGCGGGTAGTGCTCACTTCAGAAGTTCTTTCGGGTTAGGCTTTGCTCGGGGCGGTTTCCTGAAGCTCGGCCTGATAGGCCGCTTCCTCGACGACTCCCCCGTCCGGATGATCCTTCTCATCATCAAAGTGTGGATCGGATTCCGGCAAGGTCCACTTCACCTCCGCAATGTTGATGCACGGCAGGAAGCGAAGGAAGAGAAGGAAGAGCATCAGGAACATCCCGATGGTGCCGACGAAGAGAAGTTGGTCCTGTCCGCTTGGTGAGTAGGTCTTCCAGTCACCCGGAAGCCACATGCGGGCCAGCGTGGTGACGATGATGACGAAACGTTCGAACCACATGCCGATGTTCACAAACATGGCGACGGTCATGACGATCCAAAGGTTCTCGCGTGCTTTCTTGAACCAGAAAACCTGAGGGGCGATGACGTTGCAGAACATCATGATGAAGTAGGCCCAGTTGTAGGGACCGGTGATCCGATACTTGAAGGCCTCCATCTCATACTTCGCTCCCGAGTAGAAGGCAACGAAGAGCTCCATCAGGTAGGCGTAGCCAACAATCGTGCCGGTCAGCAGGATGATCTTCGCCATGTTGTCGATGTGCTTCATCGTGATCAGATCCTGCAGACCGTAGATGAAGCGAGCCGGAATCATGATGGTCAGCACCATCGCAAATCCACCGAAGATCGCGCCGGCAACGAAATACGGCGGGAAGATCGTGGTGTGCCAGCCAGGCACCACCGAGGTCGCGAAGTCGAACGAAACGACAGAGTGCACCGAGAGCACCAGCGGCGTCGACAGTGCGGCCAAAAGAAGGTAGGCCATTTCGTAGTGGCTCCACTGACGGTTGCCGCCACGCCAGCCCATTGAGAAAATACCGTAGAGCATCTTGCGCAAGCCGGGCTTGCAGCGGTCACGAATGGTCGCCAGGTCCGGAACCATCCCCAGATACCAGAAGATCAGAGAGATGGTGAAGTAGGTTGAGACCGCGAACACGTCCCACAGCAGCGGTGACTTGAAGTTCTGCCAGATCGCATTGGCATTCGGAATCGGTGCGAGGAACCAGGCCATCCAGACACGGCCGACGTGGAAAGCCGGGAAAATGCCGGCGCACATCACCGCGAAAATCGTCATTGCTTCGGCAGCCCGGTTAATCGACGTCCGCCAGTTCTGGCGAGTCAGGAACAGAATGGCCGAAATCAGGGTTCCGGCGTGGCCGATACCAATCCAGAACACGAAGTTCACGATCGGCCATCCCCACATCACGCGGTTGGTGTTTCCCCAGACACCGACACCGGTCGACACAAGGTGGAACAGACCACCTCCGACACCGACAGCGGCGATCAGCGCGCTCGGAATGAAAAGCAGCCACCACAAAAATGGCTGACGGTTTTCAAGGACGCCGCAAATCCGGTCGGTGATCCAGTGATAGGAGCGACCGTTGAGGATCAGTTTTTCACGCTTGAGGACCGGAAGTTTCGGTCCTTGGCGGGTCGGGGCATTTTCAGTGGCTGTGGCCATTTCAGAAAGAGTCGTTGGGACGCCGAATCAGTGCATGTGAATCGTGGCTCGGCCGATTCGCTCGGCACCAGGCATGGCGGGATTCGGATTCTTCACGCGGGCCAGGTAACTGGTGCGTGGAGTAGTGCCGATGTAATTCAGGAGATCGTAATTCCGCTCGACTCCCTTGGCGCGCATCATGCGGCTCTTGGATTCGTCGAGCTTGTTGCCGAAGGTGATGGCATCCGCCGGGCAGGCTTCCTGGCAGGCGACTTTCACGGAGTCGACCGGGATGCGCAGCGTCTTGATGGTGACGGTGTCCTCCGTCGAATTGCCGCTCTCAAGAGCCGCCTGCTTCTGACCACGCTTCTGGCGGATCGTGGCATCCTTGAGGCGCTGCACGCAGTAGGTGCACTTTTCCATCACACCCCGCATGCGGACCGTGACGTTCGGGTTGCGCTGGAGGTGGGCCGCGGTGCCAACCTGCTTTTCACCAAGCGGTCCACGGTAAAGGTTGTGAGCGACGAGCGGATTGCGCTTGTTGTAGTCGAAGAAGTTGAATCGACGCGCCTTGTAAGGGCAGTTGTTCGCGCAGTAGCGGGTGCCGATGCAGCGATTGTAGGCCATCGCATTGAGGCCATCCTCCGTATGCACCGTCGCATTGACCGGGCAGACCGTTTCGCAGGGAGCGGACTCGCACTGCACACAAGCGACCGGCTGAGGAATCATCGAAGGATTGTCTTCGTCGACAACTAGCTGACCTTCCGCGTCCTCGTACTCTTGAGCTGCAAAGTAGCGGTCCATGCGGATCCAGTGCATCTCGCGTCCCATCGCAAGCTGTTCCTTGCCGACAATCGGGATGTTGTTCTCTGCCTGACACGCCACCAGACAGGCGTTGCAGCCCATGCATGAGGAAAGATCGATCGACATCGCCCACTGATGGATCTTGTCGTTGATCAGCGGCTCTCCATGGCGGTCCTCCTGCTTGTAGAGGGAAACATTTGGCGGCATGTGGGAATCCATCCCCTGCTTCTTGACCTTCGAAAGCTGCTTGTCGAAATCGCCCTTCACCTCATCCGGCATGGTCGAAATCTCACGAGCAATCGCACGACCATACATCGAATGGTGCTCCTGCGTGGAGGCAAGCGAGTATTTAACTCCCGTCAGGGTCGGCTTCTCGCACGTGGCGAAATAGGAAGCGTCAACCGTCCGAAGCGGATAGGCATCGAAGCCGGAGTTGACGCCGACATCGCTGACATTCATCTGACCGGAAGGGCCACGTCCAAGTTCGTCGTCGGCATTGAAACCCTGACCGTAGCCGAGAGCGACGATGATCGTATCCTCCGCCTGGCCGAAACCGATCTGGACCGGGATCTCCATGGTCCGATCACCGACCTTGATTGAGATCAGCTTGCCGGTGTGGCGTTGCCCCTCGCCATCAGGTGGCACGGCGGCGGTACCCGTCTCAAGCGGAACGATCTCATCGTAAAGATCGAGTGCCTTGGCAGTTTTTGGAGCGATCAGCGCGACATTGTCCCAGGAAATCTTGCTGATGGGATCAGGCGCTTCCTGAAGCCATCCGTTGTCGATCCAGCGACCGTCATAGACCGAGGCATCCGTGGCGAAGATGAGTTCCAACCCGCCGCCTTTCGGAGCCGACTTGATCGCCTTGTCAATCCGCCCGGCAAAGTCCAGTTCACTCGCATCGTATTTCGAGCCGGCAAGGAAGCCATCACGCAAGAGTTTCTTCCAAGCTGCCTCGCTCTCACCGGCGATGCCTTCAAAAGTTTTGCGGACGGCGGTGTAGGCCGGAGATGCGGCACCACCCTCCCCTTCACCAGTCAGCAGGAGGCCATCTTCGCTAAGGAGCGCGGCAAGCACTTCGATCTCACTCGCGCAATCGGGATAGAGCGGGAAGATCATCGGCTGGACAACAGTGTAAACACCGCTTGCCGTGCGGGCGTCCGACCAGCTTTCAAGGTAGTGACTTGAAGGAACATGCCAGCTGCAGGCATGAGCTGTCGCGTCGGTCCGGAGTCCAAAATGGACACTGGTTTTCGCCTTGGCCAAAGCTTCGCCGAAGGCAAGGTCCGCAGGTGCGTCGTAAACCGGATTCGATGGAGTGAAAAGCAACAGCGTGTCGATCTTTCCGTCGTTGAGATCCTTGGTGAGCTGTTCGATCCCTGCAAGCGCCCCTGCGTCAGTGCGAACCACCTTCACGGGCTTGCCTTCACCGACGTTGCCAAGCTTTTCATTGATGGCAGCAACAATGAGATGGACGGCTTCCGGCGCGCGCGACCCGGCAAGGACGGCAGAACTGCCCGGCTTCAGGTCAGCGACCATTTTTTCAATCCACGTGACCGTCTCGGCATCGGGCGCCTCAACGGCACCAACATTGACACCGGCTCCAACCTTCCGCGCGATTTCCGCAGCGATCGTGAGAAGCTGGCTCGGCTTCACCCGCAAGCGGTGATCGGCCATGCCACCGGTCAATGAGAAGGCACTTTCAAACGAGTAGAGTCGATTCATCGCCTCCACACTCGGCTTCTTGTCATAGCCGGAGCCCTCCGGCTTGCGGCGTGCGAAAAACGGAGCCACGGGTCCGACCGGGTCGAGGCCGGCAAAGTCGCAATCAAGCGAAACCACCTGATCCGCCTTCGAAAAATCGACAACGAGCTTCTGATCACCGCCAAAGGCCTTGGACACCTCTCCTTCGAGCGCTTCGTAGGCGTAAAATCTGGCGTTCCCGTCGAACTTGGCTTCAAGCTCCTTGGTCAGGCGGGCACGTGTTGGGGAATCATCCCGACCGAACACAACGCCGATCTTTGAGGATGGCTCGGCAGCAACTGTGGCAACTACGGCTTCCAACTCGGCACGCGTAGCCGGCTGACCATCCTTGAGAACCTGCCTTGAACGAGCAGGATTGTAGAGATCGAGAACACTCGCTTGTGCGAACGCGTCTGTTCCGGAGTTGTCCGGATGGAGCGTGTTGGGACCGACCTTTGTCGGGCGACCTTCAAATGTCGTCACGACCAGCGGTGTGGCACCGCTCGAACGCGGAAAACTAGAGGCATAGTAAGTCGCCTTGCCGGGAATCACCCACTCAGGCGCGTTGGCGTAAGGAAGAATGAAACTCTCCGGCCGACGACATGCCGCCATGCCGAAACCTGCCAGTGCCGTTGAGGCACCCATCAGTTTCAGGAACGAACGACGCGATGTTTCGGCGTCCTTGTCATCCACCATTTCGGCGGCCCCTCTTGGAAACTCGAGCTCCAGCCAATTGCGGAATTCAGGCGTGTTTCGAAGCTGCCCCGCACTTCTCCAGGAGACGGTGGTGTCGTCTGCAGGAACTTCGGGGTGTTGCCAGATGCGTTTGCTCATGGGTCAGCGAAAAATAAATCAGTGGTGGCAGGTGGCGCAGGATTCACGCGGCTGGATCCGCCACATCTCCTTCAGTTTCAGGCCGAGATCCTCGGCAGTATCAACCTGGAGGCGCTCGGCGTTGGAGACCCCGTCGACTTTTCGAGCGAGGTAGTCCTTCGGGTCATAGTCGAGATTATAGACCTCCTCGAGCGGACGAAGATGGTCTTCCGGCGCGCGGTGACATTCAAGACACCATCCCATCGAAAGGCTCTGATCCTGGTAGACGACTTCCATCTCATCGACCCGGCCGTGACAACTCACACAGGAGACGCCGCGGTTCACGTGAGCCGAATGGTTGAAGTAAACGTAATCCGGAGCCTTGTGAACACGCACCCACTCGACCGGCTTGCCGAAATCGGGGTGGTTGAGCGTGGGATCCATCCGATTCCGCAAAGGCTGGAGTTTCGGACTGTCCTGCTGAACGTGCTGGTGACAGTTCCAGCAGGTGTTTGAGGTCGGAACATTCGAGTGACCAGCCACGTCCACGAAGGAGTGGCAGTAGCGGCAGTCGAGGCCCAGTTGACCGGCGTGGATCTTGTGGGAAAAGGGAATCGGCTGGGAGGGCTGATAACCTACCGCAAGGGTCTTCGGGGTCCCATACCAAGTAAAAGCAGCAACCGCTCCAGCACCGAGGGCCCCGGCACAGATCGCGATTTTGAATGGGAGTATGTTGGTCCAGCGAGGGAAGAAGTTGGCCATGACGGTCGTCGTCGGAATGCTCGGCGGGGTCAAATTGGGCGCTTGTGAAAAATTTCACAAGCTCTTTTAAGCTTTCAGCCGAAAGGGTTCCGGCCGCGCGAGGGTGTTGCAAAGAGCGCCCCGGCTGGCAACCGGAAAAAAGGAAATTCTTTCGAATAGACGAAAGAATGGTTGCGAAAATCCTTGTTTAGGTAGGATTCGACGACTTGTTGATATTTGAGTTCCAATTCAGACCCTTCTCAGCCCGCCATTTCCGGAAGGCGGCAAATTGTTCCTTCTTTGGAAGTCCGGCACGCTTGGGATCCTCCATCATGAATTCCTGAAACAATCTGGTCTGTTCTCCCGACTCGGCCCCGGTATCAGCAGCGCCCGCCCCCTCTTCCTGTGAATGGTGCGGCTTCTTTCCAAGCTGTTCCTCAATTCGCCGCAGCCTGCTACTCGTGCTCATCTGGCTGAACCAAACCAGCAAGAGAAGAAGCAGGATCGCTCCCAACAAGAGCCACAGGGCCATCGGCAATTCCAAAACGGGCATGCCTCAAGAGAATCTCACGTGATCAACTCGGTCGATGAAAAATAAGAAAGCACTGAAAGATGTGACATCCGCTCGAGCCCATTGGGAGGACGGCCGCGTCTGCCATCAGGATCGTGGGGCTTGAGCGCGACAAGCAGATCATCCCGGGGAACCACATCCACCATCGAGATCAGGAGTTTCCTCTGGTGGCTACTGGGATCAAATCAGCGTTTCTATAAAGGATCAGTGATTCCGATTGAGGATCAATGCCGCATACCTCCGAGGTGTGATTGACAAAAGACCGCAATCCCTGACCGTTAGTCATGAGATTTCTGCAGGTTCTTTCCCTTCTCACTCTTCCCCTCATCGCCGTGGAACCAAAGGAGTCCAACGAAAAGCTCAATCGCCTCGCAGAAGAAAGCTCCCCTTACCTGAAGCAGCACGCGACCAATCCCGTCGACTGGTATCCTTGGGGCGAGGAAGCTTTCGCGAAGGCCCGCAAGGAAAACAAACCGATCTTCCTCTCGGTCGGCTACTCGACCTGCCACTGGTGCCACGTCATGGCCCGCGAGTCCTTCGCCAACCCGGAGATTGCGGCGGTGATGAACGAGCATTTCATCAACATCAAACTCGACCGCGAGGAACGTCCCGACGTCGATCAGGTCTACATGACCTTTGTCCAGGCGAGCACCGGCAGCGGCGGTTGGCCGCTCAACGTCTGGCTGACACCCGATCTCAAACCCTTCGTCGGCGGCACCTATTTCCCGCCAAAAGACTCCGAGGGCCAGCCAGGATTCAAGACGGTCCTCCTGAAACTCTCCGAGGCATGGAAGAAGGACGAGAAGGCCATTCGAGAGCAAGCAGGAGTCGTCGTCGAAGAACTCAAGAGAATGACTCAGTCCCAGCCGACAGCCGACAAATCCCTGCCCGGCCCAGAAGTCCTGAAAAAAGTCTACGAGACCTTCCTCCGCTCGTTCGACGAAGAATTTGGCGGCTTTAGCAAGGCTCCCAAATTCCCCCGTGTCTCCACCCTCGACCTGCTCCACTACTTCGCAGCGACCAAGACGCCAGACACCGACCGAGCGCTCGAAATGAGCCGCAGCACCCTCGACACCATCAACCTGGGTGGCATTCACGACCACCTCGGCGGAGGCTTCCACCGTTACTCCGTCGACCGCTTCTGGCACGTGCCCCACTACGAGAAAATGCTCTACGACCAGGCCCAGCTGGCCATCGCCTTTCTCGAAGCCAGCCGTCTCGATCCCAATCCCTCCTTTGAAGCCGCTGCTCTCGACGTCTTCAACTACGTCGAGCGCGTCCTCACCCATCCCGAAGGTGGATTTTTCTCCGCTGAAGACGCCGACAGCATGGCAAGCCCCGATGCGGATCATAAGACCGAAGGAGCTTTCTACATTTGGACCAAACCGGAAATCGACCAACTCCTCGGCGACGATGCAGCCCTCTTCAATGCGGTCTACGGCGTCGAAGAAAACGGCAACTCACCGCCGGGTAGTGACCCCCACGGCGACCTCAAGAATCAGAACACGCTCATCCGCCGGCTCAGCAATGCCGAAGCTGCTGAGAAGTTTGACCTGACCGACGAAGAGCTCGCCTCCCGACTCGCCTCCGCCGAAAAACGCCTCTTCGATGCTCGCGAAAAGCGACCTCATCCCCATCTCGACGACAAGATCCTCACCGCATGGAACGGCCTCATGATCTCGGCTTACGCCAAAGCCTTCAAGCAACTCGGCAACCCCGACCATCTCAAGGCAGCCACCAGATCCGCCGAGTTCATTGAGAAGAAACTCTACGACCCCAAGCGGGGCGTCCTGCTCCGGAGCTACCGTGAAGGTCAGACGGGCGTCGATGCTTTCGCCGCCGACTATGCCTTCTTCATCCAAGGCCTTCTCGATCTCTACGAGGCGGGTTTCGACGTCCATTGGCTGCGTCTCGCCGACCAGCTTCAGGAAAAGCAGGACGAGCTGTTTCTCGACAAGGAACACGGCGGCTACTTCTCGACCACCGGCACGGACGACAGTATCCTGATCCGACCCAAGGAAGCCTACGATGGAGCCGAACCCTCGGAGAACTCGATCTCATCTAACAACCTGCTGCGACTTGGTTCGATCCTCCACCAGAATGATCGCATCGACCGCGCCAAAGACGTCATCCGTGCCTTCGGCAGCGACCTTGAAGAGGCCCCCACCGCCCTCCCCCGCATGCTCGTCTCCGCCGCTGCCCTGCAAAGCAAGTCGGCCCAGGTCGTCATCGCCGGCCAACCCGACGCCCCCGACACGCTCGCTCTGTTAGAACTCGCCCGCACCCACGCCAAACCTAATCAGGTCATCGTCGTCGCCGACGGAGGTGAAGCTCAGGACTACCTCTCTTCGCATGCCGAGTTCTTTAAATCGATCAAGCCCATCGACGGCAAAGCCACCGCCTACGTCTGTGAAAACTTTGTCTGCCAGCTACCCAGCAACGACCCCGAGGTCATCGAAAAGCAGCTTCGCGCCAAATAGCAACCTGCGTATCACCATAATTAATTGAAACCCTTGATGGAACTTCGACGCTCAGGGATCTCGAAATCAGACCGAGTGCTTCAATTCGGTGGAGCGAGCCGCTTCGACCGAGCCCCCGCGAGGCCCGAGTCTCTTGACCTTTTCCTGATGATCGCCGACGGATTCCAGCCCGAGCTGGCTCGACACGATCCAAAACCCCAATCCTAACATGAAGCGACCGCCACCGCCTGCTCCGATCGCCTCGTTCCGCCCGACCACCCGCCGCAAGGTGCTCGGTGGCCTCGCCGCCACCGCCGCTCCGCTGATCATCCCTTCCCGCTTGCTCGGAAAAAATGCCCCATCGAACAAGATCACCCTCGGCTTCATCGGCATGGGTCTTCAGGGGACCGGACGCAACCTCACCTCATTCAAAAACCAATCTGACGCCGTCACCCTCGCCGTCTGCGACGTCCGGATGTCATCGGCCCTCAAGGCAAAGCAGATCGTCGACCAGCACCACGGCAACAGCGACTGCCTTGCCTGCCAGGATTTCCGGGAACTCATCGCCCGCGACGACATCGACGCAATCGTCATCTCGACGCCCGACCACTGGCACGTGCCGCTCTCGATGGCCGCGCTGCAGGCCGGCAAGGACGTGTTCTGCGAAAAACCAAGCCTGACGATTACCGAGGGCCGCAAATTGGTCGACGAAGTCGCCGCGCGCAAAGCGGTTTTCCAGTGGGGCATCGAAGATCGATCGCTCATCAAATATCACCGCCTCGCCGGGTGGGCCCGCAGCGGAATGCTCGGCCAGCTCAAGTCAATCGAAGTGGTGCTGCCTTACAAGCAACCTTATCCGAAGGAAGCACCAGCCCCGGTCCCGGATGACCTCGACTGGAACCTCTGGCTCGGCCCGGCACCATTTCACCCCTACACCCCCCGCCGCACCGACCCGCAGCACTGGCGCATGATCAAGGACTACAGCGGGGGCAACATCACCGACTGGGGGTCCCACCTGATCGACACTGCCCAAGTCGGAGCCCGCATGGAAGCCAGCGGCCCGGTTGAAATTTCCGGTAGCAGCGAAATGCCGGATTCTGAAACCTCGGAAAGCAGCGTTCCGGTCCATTGCGACCTCCACTACCGCTACCCGAACGGCGTGGAGATGTCCGTCAAGGATGGTGACGTCGACATCAAGTTCGTCGGCACCGACGGCTGGGCCCGCTGCAAGGGCTGGAACGGGCAATGGTCCGCCAGCAATCACGAGATGCTCCGCATCGACAAATTCCCACCCGAAGCCGAATTCTGGCCGCTTCCGCCGATCGAACATCGCGACTTTCTCGACGCGGTGAAGTCGCGCGGCAAACCGGCCTACCACGTCGAGGCAGGACACCGGCTCGCCACCACCCTGCACCTTGGCCACCTCGCGGCACGCTCGGGCCGCACGATCCGCTGGGATCCGGAAAAGGAGGCCTTCCCCATCGACGACACCGAAAGCGCCAAGAGCTTCATCTACCGCCGTCCGGCCCGCGACTGGACCGCCTGAATTCCCCGACAGCGACCTCTCATGAGAAACCCCGAAGCAACCAATACCGTGAGGCGCCTGGTCCTCCTGACCGCCCTTGTTCTTGCCACGGCTTCACCCCAGGCCATCGCCGACGATAAGACCTTTTCACCCTCGTTCTACGCTTTCGAGAACGGCGTCAAGTATGAGACCGTCGCCCAAGGTGCCGCCCACATGAAGGAACTCGGATACGATGGTGTCGGCTCGGTGCACGCGAACGTGCTCGACGAATTCCTGAAGGAGTTCGATGCCGCCGGGTTGAAGACCTTCAGCATCTACGTCGGCGGCAGGGTGTCGGCAAATGACTTCACCTACGACCCCTCGGTCACCCGCGCGATCCGAGCCCTCAAGGGCCGGGATTCACTCGTCGAACTCTTTGTTCTGGCTGGCAAGGATCCCAACGATACCCAGGCCACCGCCTTTGTTCGCGAAATTGCAGCCGAGGCGGAGAAAGCCGGACTGCGCGTCGTCCTCTACCCCCACGACAATCTATACATCGAGACGATTGGCGATGCGCTGCGCATTGCCAAGGCATCCGGATGCACCAACGTCGGCGTCGCTTTCAACCTTTGCCACTTCATGAAGGTCGAGCCGGAGAGCGACCTGCACCAGACACTCAAAGCAGCCAAACCATGGTTGTGGAGCGTCAGCACCTGCGGCGCGGACCGCGGGGGAACCAACTGGGACACGCTCATCCAGCCGCTCGACAAGGGCACCTTCGATCAGGCCGAATTGCTGCGACACCTGCGTGAAATCGGCTATACCGGCGACATCGGCCTCCAGTGCTACGCCATCAAGGAACCTTCCAGTCAACACCTCGCACGATCCCTCGATGCTTGGAAATCCGCACTCGCCGCCAGCCTCAGAAATTAGGCCAAGGACCCAGCCACCGACTCATCCCTCCATGCTTCGTGATGGCTTAAGAAACGGTGATCGGAGGTGACTCAGGCCCGGAATTCAACGACGGGGGCCATGCTAAAACTCAGCAACAACTCGCCCCGTCACCCGCGTCGCGGCAAGTCGCCGTTTCGGTCGTCGCATCGTAGTCCGCACCCTTGGTTTCCTTCGGATGCCTCTCACTCGTTCGGGAACAATCGTAAGGTTCAGCCTCGGAGAGCGGAATCTCAGTGAGTGGATCAACGAACTCGAAGAAGTCCGCATAGGGGGCTTTCTTGTAGAGATTGTAAGTCTTGTCGCAGACCGCGTAGCGCTTGCCGCGCTCCATCGCGTGGCCGTCATCATCGAGGACCTTGAGAAAAGGCCCCCGGTAGATCACGGCCTGATTGCGTTCAAAGCAAGGACCCTGCTTGCCCTTCCATGCCTGAATCGTCACCGAGCGAAACTCGATCCCCTCGACCGTCTGCCACGGCACTGCATCGCGTTTTAGAATTTCGATGCCATAGAAGCCGGCATCTTCGAAGGCCTTGAGAAAACCTTCCTCAGTGTAAGCACCACTGATGCAGCCACTCCACAAATTGGGATCGTCCTGCATCGCCTCAGGAATCTCCTCGTCACTCACGATGTCCGAAATAACAGCGCGTCCCCCGTTCTTGAGCACCCGGAAAAGTTCGTCGAAAAGCTGCCGTTTGAGCCGACTCTCCACCAGATTGAGCACGCAGTTAGAAACCACCACATCGATCGAATCACTGGCGACAAGCGGTTGTTTCACCCGCAACTCACCCGCCAGTTCTTCTGCCGCCAGAAAGGAATTCGCACTGGCCACCGGACTTTTGGCGAGGGCCTCGTCCAGCAGGTTGAGGTCCAAACCGAGATCCTGAATCCGTCCTTTTCTGAACTCGACGTTCGAGTAGCCGATTCTTTCAGCCACGATCGGCGCATTGCGGGCCGCGACCTCGAGCATGTCGTCGGTCATGTCGACTCCGATGACCCGCCCCTTGGGACCCACGACTTGGGAGGCAATAAAGCAGATCTTCCCTGTGCCCGAACCCAGATCCAGAACCACTTCTCCTGGATTCAGGTATTTGGAAGGATCACCACAGCCGTAGTCCTTCTCGATCACCTCAGCGGGAATCTTCTCCAAGTATTTCGGATCGTAGTCCACCGGGCAACACAGGGCCGCTTCCGGCACCTTCGCGGCGGCAGCGTATCGATCTCGGGTGGCAGTTTCGGCAGAGGTCCGTGCATTGTTACTCATCATTGGCCGCAAGGTGGAGGCGCTCAGACCCAGATCAATTCCCAACTTTTCGACGCCAAAACGGCAATTTCCGCCCCCAAATCCGTCCTACGTGATTGTGTTCTAAAAAATTATTTACTTTTCTTAAAGAAATTCGAGGACCCTCCCGGGAGACGCGAAACCTGAGCAAACCCTATAAAAACAGGTGAAAAATGAAAACCGGAGCCCTCACCCAAGAACCACAGACACCTAAATAGCTAATTCGTTCAAATAAAAATGCTCGCCCGAAATCTTAAAAATGTTAAGAACCTCAGCGCTGTCCCCAACCCCATATGAGCAAGATATCCCGTCCCAGGATCTCGCTGCTCGCTCTGAGTCTCATCTTGCCCGTTTTCCTTGTGGAAACGGTTCCAGCCGCAGATGAAGCTCGGTCGAGCAACCCGATCGGTCGTGTCGCACGGCTATTCAATCCCGAACTCGTTCAAGTCGAAGACCGGATCGATTGGCTTCAAAGCCGTCTTCGCGGTTTATCAGCCTACACACCCCGACCTCTGAAGGAGTCGCTTGGCTGGCGTGCCGGCTGGATCGAAGCAGACATTGAGGATCCGTCGATCACTCTGGATCTTGGCGGCGTCTATCCGCTGAGCGACGTCTATTTGATTCCAGCTCAGGAACAACTCAGCCTCAATAGCAGGCTTTTCCCTTACCGTTTCAAGGTCGAGGCATCGCGCTCCCCGGATTTTGTCGACGCCGAGACCCTCTTCCAGTCCAGCGAGACCAACCTTGGGACGGTCGAAGGCTATCCCTTTCGTATTCAGGCACGTGATATCGATGCCCAATACGTCCGCCTGACGCTTCAGCAAGGTCACCGACATGGTCTCCACCATATTGCGGCCCTGTCCGAAATGGTCGTCATTTCCGGTGGTGAGCCCGTCTCTTTCGGCGCCACCGTTTCTGCGACCCATTCGATGAACGGATCCAACGAATGGAGCGCCGATTTCATCAACGACGGCCGCAGTCCGCTCGGTCTCTGGGAGGGCGGCAACTGGACGAATTCCCGCGGCTTCTACCTCGAAGTACCGGCCAACAATCCAGTCGTCGAATGGATCATCGATCTTGGCCAAAGTGAAGCCATCGATCGGGTCGTACTCTTTCCGTATCTGCTTCCTGAACTCGCCGGACCTGGCGTACTCCCTCAAGCGATAACCATCGCCCTCGGTGATGAGCCAACTGTCATCGGCGCCAGCCAGAAGGCGATGCTGTCCGGCGGAGAAGCCTCATGTCCGAGAATGATTCCGATGCACACCGAGTCGGGCCGCTATCTCATCATTCGATCAGACGATGCCCTGCCGCTTGGCCCACGCCGTATCCAGGCGCTCTCGGAAATTGAAATCTGGTCGCAGGGACGGAACCTGGCTGCAGGACGCCCCGTCCTCATCCGCCACAATGGCAGCGAAAGAACCGACACGCCGGAAATCACCGACGGCTATGCCAACGGCCTGCAGATCTTTCCGGTCGATCAATGGCTGAGACAACTCACTGAACGTGGCGAGATTGAGAACGAGCAGGCCAGCCTGGTTCCCGTTCGTACCTCGATGGCCAGCGAAAGTGAGATCAATGCGACTTGGGGAGCCTCCATCGCGATCGGGCTCACGTTCCTTATCCCTGTCGCCATCGTCGAGCGGCGTCGGCTCGTTTCCCGCAACCAGATCGACAACCTTCGCAAGCGTATTGCCTCCGACCTTCACGACGACATCGGCAGCAACCTTGGCAGCATCTCGCTGATCGCAAGAGCTGCCAAACGCGATCTCCAACGTCTCCACGGTCCCGATGTGATCGCTCAAGACCTCAGTGAAATGGAGGTCATCGCCCGTGAGAGTTCACTCGCCATGCGCGACATCGTCTGGCTCCTGGAGCGCCGCCAAGACACCATCGGAGACTTCGTCCAGCGCATGCAGGACACCGCCTCAAGGCTTCTTCGGGACGTCGAATACGACGTGGTCTGCCGCTCGAACCGCACGGCTGCCAAGATGACCCTCGACGCCAAGCGCCACCTGTTCCTGTTCTATAAAGAGGCGCTCCACAACATCCTCAAACATTCGCAAGCCACCGAAGTCGACGTGAGAATCTTCGATTCACAAGACCGCCTGGTCATGGAGGTCCGCGACAATGGCGTTGGCCTGAAGCGCGACGATCAGAACCGTCCGATCGTCGGTCGCAAGCTTACCGATCGCGCCGGCGTCCTTGATGGCCTGCTGCAGGTCGAATCCGAACCCGGCGAAGGGACGGTCCTACGTCTCGCCGTCAAACGATCCAGTTTAGTAACAACCAAAGAAGCCGCATGATTAACATAGACACCAAAATTCCAACCCGAATCTGGATTCTCGAAGACCACGCCCAGTTCGCCAAGCAGCTTTGCCGCTTGATCGACAGCGAGGACGACATGGGAGTCGAGAAAGCCTTCTCCCATCCCGATGAGCTGCTCTCAGAGCTGGCCTATTCGTCCGCGAATCTTCCTGATCTGATGCTCTTCGACCTCGGGCTACCGGGTAAGGATGGCCTCCAGATGCTGCGGGAAGTCAAAGGCCTGGCACCAGAGCAGAAGATCGTCGTTCTGACCTCATTTGATGATCGCGAGCGAGTCTATCGCGCGATCTGCAATGGCGCTTCAGGTTACCTGCTCAAGACATCGGAACCCGAAGACATCGTTGCTGGCATCCGCAACGTGGTCAAGGGAACCGCCGCCCTGAGCGGTGAAGTGGCGAGCATGATTCTCGAAGGCTTCTCCAAGCTTGGCCCGATCGAAGAAACCGAACCGCTCACGGCCCGCGAAGAAGAAGTGCTCCGTGCGATGGTCAAGGGATTCATCAAGAAGGAGATCGCCGATCAGCTCGACATCTCCCAACATACGGTCGACATGCACTTGCGCAGCGTCTACCGGAAACTCCATGTCCGAACCCAGACCGAAGCGGTCTCGAAGGCGCTCCGCAAGGGCCTCGTTTAGTATAGCTTCATCCTTCAGAACCGTTTCAAGAAAAAGCCCGGCAAAGCTGCCGGGCTTTTTCTTTCCATGGATAATTCACGCCATCTCCTTTGATCTTGACCCAAACGGGCCTGACAAGTCAGTCTGAGCACTATGGTTTCGAAGTGCTCCATACCCGCACGATTCGAGCAGCAGCGGCAAGAACCCATGGAAGCAGGGTGCGCCGGCACGGATTCAAGAAGCTGGCGCTCAGTCGGCACGATTGGTCGGATCTTGCGCTCCTGGACCGTCCTGATTCTCCTGATTCTCGCGCCCCCTCTCAAGGCCCAGGTCAGTTTCGAAATCGACGATTCTTTTGACTTGGGCGACCCATGGAATCCCGTTGAAGACGCCACGATCATGGTTATTGGCACCGATCCCTTCGATGTGGTTTCCTACGAGGTTTCAGTACCCCGCTCGGCGGAGGATACCAAGCGCTTCTTCCGGGCGACAAGCGAGGACCCCTTCCAGTTGCTGCTCATTGAGAACGTCCGGATCGGGGAGTCCGACGTAACTTTCCATGTGCTGCGTTTCCCGGATGCCGATGGAGATGGCTGGTATGACTTCATCGATTGCGCTCCGAATGATCCCAACATCCATCCGAGTGCCGAGGAGATTTGTGGAGACTCGATTGACAACGACTGCAGTGGCGTCGCCGACGACCGCGACGGCGATCTCGATGGCTTCATTGCGGCCACTTGTGGCGGAGATGACAGCGACGATACGAGCGAGTCGATCAATCCCGCCGTGGCGGAAAACTGTATCGACGGGATCGACAACAACGGCAACGGTCTGCTGGATGACGCGGATCCCGGATGTGCCACCGGGTGCGATCAGGATGGGGACGGTTTCGCCTCATTCGAATGCGGTGGAACCGACCCAGACGATGCCAATGCCGCGGTCCACCCCGGTGCTTCTGAAGTCTGCGACGACTACCTTGACAATGACCTCGACGGCTTGATCGACGAGGGATGTCCACCCGCCGAGCTGCGTCTCATTCCACCTGACCAGCGCGTGCTCGCTGAAGCCATCCGCAACCTTCTGGTGATTGAAGACGGAGCGATTCAGAACGAGACGCCCTGGATTTACGAAGTCAACGGGATCCAGGGAGGAAATGAAGCAGTCGGCACACTTGGAGCGATTCCGCAGAATCCGGGAAGAGCGTTTTACACGGCACCTGAGGTCACCACGGCGACCAGTTTCGTCGTTTCGGCGATCGACCCCGGAAATCCCCTTCGCCGCGCCGAAACTTCCATCGAGGTCTTTCCCCTTTCCGGCACCAATGAGATCGTGCCAAGCAATCCAACCGTCGGCCTCGCCCGAACGCTGGCATTCAGTGCTGGAAACAACGTGCCCGGGGTGGGCGTGATTCCGATTCCGAATGCCCGATGGTATGTCAACGGTCTACCGGGTGGAGGCATTCTCCCGGTGCCAGGTCCGAACATGCCGGGCATCGACGTCGGGAAAATCGACTTGAACGGCGTTTACACAGCGCCCTCCAAACTTCCTGCGAATCTTCCGTTTCAGGTCACCATCGGGTTTTCCCTCCCGGGCCGATCCACCCCTCTTCTCACCACCAACGTGACCCTCGCGGAACTCAAGGTCACACCCAGCGTCGTCACAGGTTTGAATGTGGGCGTGGCTGGTCAACTTGCGGGCTCGATCAAGAAATCCGACAACTCAGTGACGCCACTGACCGGGGCCAACATGACCTACGTCCCTTCCGATCCCTTGATTGCAAACGCCAATGGCACTGGCCAGGTTCTGGTGGGTGAGCGGCTGGGGCAAACCACCATCCTCGCCACGGATCCCACCACAGGTGCCCGCGATCTGGTGACGGTCCACTCCCGCACGGACGTCGAACTAACGCTGCAAGTCATTGAGAAGTCACTCGACCACGCCCGGATCGATTCCAGCCCCGACGATGCCTCCGAAATCGAATACACCTGCCCCGGTGCCGAATTCGAAGTACGCCCCCTGATCAAGCGCTTGCGTGGACCGCAAGCCGGCAAGATCATGAGCGGCCGAATGACCGCATCGGTGGAGCTAAGCGCCGACGGATCCAAGGTTTTCGATTACCAGCCTCCGGAACCCGTGCCTCAGGCCACGGGGACCACTGCCGTACTTCGTCAGGATACCGGAATCGTCGAGATCGGAGACGTTCCGGGCTCGGGAACGATCACCGCATCCTACAATGACGGATTCGTCCAGCATCAGGCGACTCTAACCGTCATCTACACCCGCCCCGACATCACCATCACCACAAGTGGAAGGCGCAGCGGCGATGCAAGCCCCTACCTGACGGAAGAAGTCGAAGTATTCATCGAAGCAACCAACAACGGGGGCTTCAGCAGCTTCATTGGAGAGCTCCCGGTCAGGATCTCGTTCCTCGATTCGGAGCAGAATCCCCAGTTGATGGATGTCTTCTACCGCAACAGCCCGTTCTCCGGCTATGCCTGGTCAAACTCAAGCCCGCTCAACCTCAACCAGCAGACCACCCAGTTGGAGCTTACCGCTCCCAGCACCGAGGACTCCCTCGACGGTTTTGGCGGAGGAAAGATGCGATTGCGTTTCTTCTCGTCGAAAGCCGGCCCACACACCCTCCGCGTGGAGAACCGCTGCGACACCACTGCGCCGCCGACCGATCAGGCGATCGTGATCCGCAAGCCCGAACTGGCTCTCCGCCACAACAGCGCCCAGGAGATCGATCCGACTTCGCCATGGGTGAAAGGCTCGTGGCTCAATGTCCATCATCGCGCTTCCTCAGTGCCCGACCGGGTTTCGATCTATGACCTCTACTCAAGGGATAGTGTCGAGTCATTCGCGAGAGACGACGTTCCAAGATGGAATCTCACACTCGAAGGGACTGAGACCATCTCGGTCCCAATCACCGACGACCCGCTGATCAACGCCAGTGGCCAGGCGGGTGGAGGCGGACAACTCTCCTTCGTTCCGAAAGACGCGGGCCTCTGGACCGTCAATCTGAGTTTCACGGAGCGCTCCTACCTCATGAGCAAGGATCTGGTGCTCAACGTGGTCGAACCCACGGATGCGGGGTCCGTCGCCCTCGTCGCTCAGAATGACGATTTTGGGGCGATCATTTCCGCAGACCAGACCTTGGGCGCATTCCAGATCGTGGAGCAGCTCGAAGGACCCTGGGTCAAAGACCAGCCGTTCACGCTCAAAATTCAGACTTATCCGGCGGCTTCCAGCTCAGGCCCCATCGTCCCTCGTCCGGTCGGTCACGAGCGCACCGAGCGGGTCCTTGATTCAGATAATAATCTCATTTCCGAAACCGTGACGACCTACGTCGGCGGAGTCTCGGTCACGGCCGCTTCGCCGCATACGATCAACGTCACCGGTGACCAGCATCCCACCACCACCGACGGCATCATTACGCTGACCGTGACACCGACGGCAGGGCCCGGCGAGCAGGACCTCATCCTCCGGCTGACGCCAGTCATGCAGGTCATCAACGGAGCCGGACATTCACCGGGGTTGCCATCCGAAGTAAGGGTCCGGAAGGGCAGTATCCGAACCCGGGCACCTGAAGATGGCAACGTTCCCGCAATCGCAATGTTTGCCGAAGCGAAGAACCAGACATTCCTCAATCAATGCGCACTTGTGCAGGGCAAGGGCATCGCCTTTTCACCGCGCTTTGTTCCCGTGACTTCCGACAGAGTCATTGAAGCAGTGAATGCGGGACGCCTTCCCGCCGGGAAAGACAAGGCCGTCATCTATGCCGAGGGAGCAGGAGCGGTTTTCCAGACGGCCATCGCCGGAGGGGTCCCCGCCGGTCAGATCACGGGACTGCCTCCGGGCGTTTCGGTATCCGGGACGCAAGTCGTGGATGGTCGGGTGGAAATCACTTTGGACACCCACGGTTCTGGCGCGAGTGGCCGCCACGAGATCGGCTTCGACCTCGCGGGCGTCGCATGGCGAGGCGCCGTGCAATTCGTCAGCCTCGAACTCGCCCACCCGGCCGATCACGCCAATGAACACATCCCGCTCAACGGCAATCATCACCAGATGCATCCGGTCGGCACGAACATGATCCGTACGATCAACAACTCGAGTGGTGACCCCTCGATACCGAATTCGGTGCGGCTTGAGCTCTTCCCTTCCCGTAAACCGGGCGACCCCGTCAATATCTCGAAGTTCCGCAACAAGATGATCGACCAGCCGATGGTCGGCTGGAGCCGCGAACTGGACGGCGAACGAAAGCTCAAGGTCTCGCTCTTGGAACAGAACTGGCTCGTCCAGCGGAACAACTTCGTCATCGTTTACGGCAACATTACCGACGAAGCGACGCTGGATCTGAAGTCCCAGACCCTCAACGATTTCGAGGGACCGGACCTGCTGCCCGACTTTGTCAGCACCGCACCGAATGCCGAAATGGCCGCGGTTTCCATTGGTGGCAACTATCTCGACGTCCTCCCCTTCACTGCCTTCAATTTCGTCGCCAAACCTCAGGCCGATGATTCTTCAATGGCACCCGAGCTGGATTTCGACGAGCTGAAGTCCGGGGCGATCGACGATGTCTACGCCGCCTATCAATCCTCCGCCCGCGGTTCGAGTCTGCGGGATGCCGCAAGTCTCGGCTCGATCGCGGGTGTGTCCATCGACACCGAAAGTGACCGTGGGACGAGCCGATTCGACTCTCCCTTCAAACACATCCGGAATTCGGGTCAGAAAATCGTGCCGCAATCCTACTACGGCGGGATTCTCGACCAGTACTATCTCGCAGAACTACGGGGCTCACCGTACACAGTGCCACCGGGTGTCTTCCGCACGCCGATCGGTCAGGACGGACGGGTCGGCGCCTTCGATGGCGAGTTCGGCATGAGCGATTGCCGGGATGCGACCGGCGGCATCCTGCGGCGCTGTTTCGGAATCGAGTTGGACGGGGTGATCTACGACCCGTCGCTTCTGCTGAATGATTACGATCCGAACGGAAGTGAATTTTTCTCGATACCGATCGTCAATGCGAACCTGAGCCGCTACAGCCCCGCCGGACTGACTCCCAACCTGGAACTGTTCCCCGACCTGGGCGGCACTTCCGGAGGACGCTACGTTCTGGACACCAGCGACGGCAATACCGGGCCTCTCGGTGAGCATTACGTACTTTCAAAAACACCCGGAGCGGACTTCCCGGGCCTCTACGCCGGTTACCCGATCCAGGGCAGTCCGAATGATTTGCTGACTCCGATCACTGGATCCATCAAGGATGATATCGAGGATGCCGCATTGAAACGAGCGTTCCCCACGGGTCCGCTGACCAACGAGAAGTCGCTCGACCTTTTCGACGATCGACGCCGGGTCATGACATTCGGTAGTGCTCACGACGCCAAAAACGCCATCAGCACCGCCCTCAACCGTACGTTCTATTACAAGATTGAAAGTGATCCCATCGGTGTCGATGACATCAGCTTCCGAGGTGCGCTTCAGGTCGCCGAGCTACCTCGTCCTGCTGAAGAATCGGTCGACCTCATCATTACCACGCAGAGCGACGGCTGGGAAAGCATCATCAAATCGGGCTACGATGCCACCATTGATGTCGTGGCCGGAATCATATCAACCGTTGCCTTGAACGCCGTCACCGGTGGCACCTATGGGCCCGCTTGCACGGCGGACAACATCGCAGCGAGCGCACGTTCGACCGTCAAGGCGTCGGTCGAGAAATTCGTTGTCGATTCCATCGGTTCGGAGCTTCACAACGACGACTATTTCCAAGTCGAAGGCACTCCCCTTTACGGCAGACGCCGGACACCCCAATTGACATTCAAGGCGATCAATCCGGATCTCCTTGGTGGCCGACTCCCGATCAAGCTGGAAGCACAGAAACTGTTCCGGAATACGGTTTTCAAAAGCGACGGAGGGGCTCAGTTGTTTTCCAACGTGCAGGGGGAATTCAGGAAGCTCACGCTCTGCGGACTTCTCAAGCTCCCCTTCAGCAAGGCCGCGGGAGCCGTCAAGAACCTTGTGACGGAAGAGTCCCTCGGCGGAGGGGGGGCCGCGCGGGCCACTGCCACCAAGATTCTGGTCGTCGAGATCCCGATGTCCGCCACGCAGGATCTCGAGGGCACCAACTTCGCCTGGTTTCAGGTCGACCAGAGTGTCATGATCACTCCGGATGAACAGGAGGTCCACGACACCAGCCTCGCTTTAAACACCGAAATCAAGGAGGACCGAGCCGATACCAGAACGGATGCCGACCTCGTCCGTCATCTCTACAGTGTCCTCGATTCCAGTGCTAGAGGCAGCGGACCCTATAACGAGGCAGCCGCCTATTTGAGTTGGTTGCGAAGCAAGTCCCATCACGTCGTGAAGCGCACGCCCAACACCAATATCGGAGGTCAACTGGGCACGGATACTTATGAGGATTACCGGGTCCGCATCGCCACCATCCCCGGCATCACCGCAACCGTAGTGCCAAACGCCAATGTCAGTGATTTCAAATTGAAAACCGGCGATACAAGGATCCCGGTAACATCGGCAAGCATCGTAACCGCCCTGCGTTCCAACCAGAATGCCGGAGCCCGTGCGAGCATCACCAACCCCGGATATACGATGACTGTCGTAGGGGCCACCATCCCCGGACCCTTCGATCCCTAGGGTCAGGGAATCACGGCTTCGACTGCAGCACGGGAATCGAGAAAGCCTCGGCGCCCGGCAGGTTGCTCTTCATGGTGACGAGTCCATGCCGGGCACCCGGCACCAACTCGAAACCTGCTGGAAACCGGAGTTCGATCCGCCAGAGCCTCTTATCGTCAGCCGAAGAAACCCGAGACTCAACCGCGCCTTTTTGATGACCCCCGAAATCAGCTTCAGCGACGTCAAGAATCTGGCGAAAGAGGACATCGCCTAGCTCGAAGGGTTCACCATTGGTGCTACGGATCGTTACGACCCGGATCGCGCCATCCAGCATTTTCCCAGGCGGGGGCAAGCGGACGTTCGCCGGCCGGGCCCACAGGCGACGCGCTGGCGGAGCACTTGCGACGATCGAAATCAGATCGCCCTCACCCGTCCGCAGCGTGACCGTCTCAGTCACCGCTCTGCCGATGGCTGACTCGCTCAGGCGAAGACTTAGTTCATATCGATGACCCGCTTCAACGGCATCCAAGCGCGCCTCAAAAGAGGTGTCGCCGGTCTTTTCCAGTTGAAGCGGCACGGCTTCGGGGCCCGGATTGCTCAGAACGATTGTCACCGATTCCATCGTTCCTGCGTTCGTAAAGCCATTGAACCGGGCGGCCTTCGGTTCCCACTCGTACCCGGCGCGAACCTCTCCTTCAAATCTGATCGCTGGGGCATCGACATCAGCATTGGTTCTCAACTCTGTGGAGATGCTAACCGCCCCCGCCATTCCCGTTGTGTCGAAGCGTAGCGGAAGCTCACCGGTCTTCCCCGGTTCAATCCTGTTCTCCCAGCTTGTCGCCGCGCTGACGCCGGTTCCCGGCACGAACCCGCTGATCTTCAGATCCGCCAATCCGGAATTCCTCAAGGTGAATGCGTGATCAACCACACTCCCGGCAATCACATTTCCGAATCGAAAGACAGGGTCACCAAGCTCAAGCCGAGGCAGGCCTCCGGACTCGGCAATGGCTTCCTCCACCCCATTCGGAGTTTCGGGCTCCGGATCGCTCGGCGCCGGGTCGCGATGGGCCATGCTCCATGACCTTTCAGGGGAGACTTCCGACTCATCCGGCCACGACAAGCCCTGAGCAAGTCGCGCCCTCCTCAGGGCATCAGCTTGGGTTTTCCAAAATCCTGGAATACTCCTCATGCGATTGGTTAGTCGCCGTCCGTTCAGAAAAACCGTCGGGATCGAGCCGGAAGGATTCAGCTCCTTGAACTGTCGTATGTCGCCTTGAATGCGTGATGATACCGAAGCCGAGGCCATGTCGGACTCAAACTGGCCAGCATCCATACCCAGGCTCGTCGCCAGATCCAGAAGGTCGATCCCATCCGGATGATGCCGGCGAGCCTTGATCTCATCAGCCATCTCGTGAAAGCGTCCCTGCAGTCGAGCCGCTTCCAGAGCTTTCGCTGCAGGAAGTGCGTGCCGGTGCTCACGAAGGGGAAGGTGCTTGAAGACAACCCGGAGGCCCCCGCGGAACATTGGGAGAATCTCTTCCTCAAGCAGTCTTTCGAACGAAATGCAGTAGGGACACTCCACATCGCCCCAATAGACAATCTCGGAATAGGTTCCCGGGAGACTCGGTTCGATCGTCGGATCATCAGCCCGCACTTCCAGGTCCTGCCGTTCGAGCTCATAGTATTCCAGCTCGAGACGTCCCGTGTCTTCTGCCGCCCTTGCCAGCCCGGCATTGACCGAACGCAAGGCGACCGCCTCATGAAAAAACCACTGGGAAACACATAGAAGCAGGGCAAAAAGCAAAACCTGCCAGGCCTTGGCTGGTCGAGCGCCCACGGTCGTCAGGCCGAGATCTACCTCCTCGGGCTTTCGAGCCAGAAACCACAGCATCACCAGCAGGGCAAAGTTGAGAAAGTGTACCGAAAGACAAATCGGGCACCAGGAGTGAAGGCTGAAGGCCATCATTCCGATCCATCCCAAGGAGGTCAGGCACCCAAAAGCGGCCAGTGCCAGAATAACTCGATGAGCGATGACGGTCCCGCCCCGACCCGCGATCCACACACCCATGAGAGAAAAGTAGAATACTCCGAGAGCGGCGACAGGAATCCCCCGAGTTTGACCTGCCTCAAGAGGGGCGTCATTTGCCGAGGCCGGAGGAAAGACACTCCAGCGACTGGCCAGCACTTCCGAGCATCCACCCTCGGTCGCACCGCATGCGCCCTCGACCCACGGGACTCCCCCTACCCCAGCGAAGTGAGCCTGGAGCAACAAACCACTCAAGGTCGCCCCGGCGATGCATAGCAAAACCGCCAGTCGCTCCAATAATACCTGCCGCCGATGTCTGCCCTTCGAGCCCCTCTCTTCGATCCCGCTCGACGGGTCGCGCTGATCGGCGGTCCGCTGTTTGGAGGTCCGTTCGGCTCCTGAGGGTTTCAAGCTCATCGACCCCATGCTGCTATCACGAGTATGGCCTTCTTGAAAGAAGTGACTTCAAATCGCTACTCGAGCGGCATGCGATATCCTGATCAGGCCACCGCAACGTTTGTCGCTTGAAGCAGACGGCCTAAAACGGCTCCAAGTTTGCCGACTCAGGATGCGACGGGCAGCACTGGCACGGACAAGACATTGTTCCAAACAAGCGCCTGGCTCCTCCAGTGGTGGGCCCACAATCCAAAGGTGAACCGCAAAAAGATGTGAACAAGAGTAACAGTCCACGGGCGCTAGAGGGGGAAGTCTTCCAGCGCCCGTGGGCCCTTTTTGGGGGGCAGTGCTACTCCTTACGCCCCGGAGAATGCCCTACCTCGTGCCACTGTCCCATGACGCGATCACGTTATTTCGCGAAAGTTTCCTCAAAGATTCTCCGGCTGCTGGAGCAACTCATTGATTCGGCCCAGCAGCATCCCTGCCCCGCCACCATCAACCACCCGGTGATCGAAGGTGACCACCAGGTCCGCCTCGGTGATCGGCACGAAGGCTTCCACTTCCTTGCTCCATGTCGGCCTCGTCACGCCGGCGGCCAGGCCAAGGATCAAGGTCTCGTTGGGCAGCGGGATCGGTGTGCCGGAGGTCAGACCGAAGGTTCCGAAATTCGTAACAGTTGCAATCCCTCCCCGGGTATCGCTTTCGGTCAGGCGGCGGCGACGAGCCCGGTCCACCATCTCCGCATACTCATTGGTCAACTGCGAGAGCGTCATCGTATCGACGTTCCTCAGCACCGGAACCACCACCCCATCCTCGACCTGCACCGCCACGCCGATGTCGAAGGCACGTGGATGCACGACCCTTTCGCCAATCAGGAAGCCGGCGCTTGCCGGATCTTCGGCCAGCGCCAGAGCAAAGGCGCGCAACACATACAAAGTCAGCCCGGGCTTGGGGTCCTGCTTGCTCCGATGATCGAGCAAGCGATCAAGCCGCACCGGCCGACCCACCGTCGCCAGCGGCCGCGTCCAGCTCCGGCGCATCGCATCGGCCACCGCCAGGCGCATCGGCGAAGCATGACTGCTCGGCCAGGTCTCGATATAGTTCAGGAATTTCTCCAAGTCCTCTACGGTCACCCGGCCACCGGCACCCGTACCCACCACCGCAGAAATATCCGCTTCACGCAGACCAAGTTCGTCCATTCTCGCGCGCATCCGCGGCGAAATGTAGTGCGCGCCCTTCACACCGGCCGGCACGGGCAAGCCCCGGACGCTCGGCTCGACCACTGGTTGCTGCTCTTCGTAGGTCTCGTCATCGATGGAGAAATGAAGATTCTTCTCTTCCCTTTCGGGCGCATCAGCGGCGGCCACCCGCTTCTGTGCCGCTGACTCGAGGGTCTCCACTCCAGTCTTGGCCACTTCCTCATCGGTCACCTCCAGAAGTCCCAGTGTGGTTCCGACCGCGTAGGTTTCCCCTTCCTTGGCGGTGATCTCTTTGACCAATCCGGAACAAAGTGTCGTCACTCCCATCGTCGCCTTCTGAGTCTCCACCTCGATCACCTCCTGATCGGCGACGACGGTGCCGCCGGGCGTGATATCAATTTTGATGATCGTGGCCTCGGCAATCGACTCGCCGAGCTGGGGCATTAGGATCGGCACGGTAGGCATAACTAGAAGGATAGTAGCTCGCGCATGGCGAGGCAGATGGTTTCGGGCGTCGGGCGATGGGCCGCCCAAAGGTTCGGATGATAGGGCACCGGAGTGTCCCGGGAATTCAAACGTTTTGGCGGAGCATCGAGTAGATGAAAGCCTTCGGAGACCACCCGCGAAACCACTTCCGCGGTCACGCCGCCCCACGGAAAGGCTTCGCCCAGGGCAAGAAGCCGGCCTGTTCGTGCGACACTTGCCAACACGGTATCCATGTCCAGCGGCTTCACGGTTCGCAAATCAACCACTTCAATGTCCCAGCCGCTCTCATCCTTGAGACGATCCGCCGCGCGCACGGCCTCGTGAACCATCGCGCTGTAGGCCACGATCGTCGCATGCTTGCCCGGGCGGGTGATTCTCGCCCGCCCCAAGGGAAGACCATCTCCATTGATCGAATTGGCCTTCAACCAACGATACAGGAACTTGTGCTCACAGTAGACCACCGGGTCATCCAGTTCGACCGCTTGAATGAGCATGTGATAGGCATCGGAAACCGTCGCCGGTGTCACCACCACGATCCCCGGATAGTGCGAATAGATCGCCTCCATGCTCTGGCTATGGAAAGGTCCTGACCCCGGCGTTCCACCCGACGGAAGCCTGACAGTGATCGGCACCGGAACTCCTGTCCGATAAAAATGGGTCCCGGCCTGATTGACGATCTGATTGAAGGCCACCGACGAGAAATCCGCGAACTGCATCTCAATGATCGGCCGCATGCCATCAACCGCGGCTCCAATAGCCATCCCGATCATCGCATCTTCGCTGATCGGAGAATCTAACACCCGACCGGGGAATTGTTCCGCGAGCCCCTTGGTCGCTTTGAAGGCTCCCCCAAACTGCGCGATATCCTGCCCATAAAGAAAGACCCGTGGATCTTCCTTGAGCAGCTTTTCCTGAGCCTCACGAATCGCGTCGACGTAGGTAATACTCATGCTTCGCTCGTCGTTGAAAGGTTCGAGGACAAGGCCTCCCACTTTTCGTGCCATGGGTCCGGCACCGGTTCCTGCTGGGCCTTGGCGAGTGCTCGCTGAACTTCGTCGGTCACTTCCTCACGCCATGCGACAATCTCATCAGCCGTGGCGTAGCCCTCCTCGATCAGTTGTTCGACCGCGATATCCATGCAATCGCGCCCGACATGCCCGGCTCGCAAAGTGTCAGGCACATAGCTGCCATCGTCATGTTCGCCATGGCCACTCAAGCGAAGCAGTCGCGCCACCACCATCTGCGGGCCCTGACCGCTTCGTGCCGCATTCACCGCTTTTCCAATACCCCGCACGCAATCGAGAAAATCCGTGCCGTCGACCGAGTGCCCGCCCACACCGTAGCCTTTCGCACGGTCCAAGAGGTCCTCACAGGCAAACTGCCGGTCGTTAGGAGTGGAGTAGGCAAACTGGTTGTTCGCCACCACCACGACCAGCGGCAGCTTTTCCACCGCCGCCGCATTCAGCCCTTCGTGAAAGGCACCGGTCGATGTCGCGCCATCACCCACACTGGTGGCACCGACGGTCCCATCGAGATCCCCTTTCAAGCGCCGGGCTAACAGCGCCCCGGTCACCATCGGCACCTGGGCACCCAGATGGGAGATCATGGCAAAAATACCGTCCTTCGGGCGACCGCGGTGGATATTGCCGTCGCGACCACGCATCGGTCCCAGCTGGGATCCGAGGTAAGTGCGCGTGCAATCCATCACATCCTCCCCAAAAGCCGTGCGCCCTGCCTGATCCCGGATCAAGGGCGCAAAAATATCTCTCCCGGGAATCAAGGCGCTTCCCAACGAAGCACTTACCGCTTCCTGGCCTTTGCCCAGATAAACCCCACCGACGATCTTCCCCGCCTTGTAGAGGCTGGAAAGCTTCATCTCAAGCTGGCGGGCTTTGAGCATCGCCAGAAACACCTGCCGCGCCCGCTCCGCTTCCGAGCCAGATGTCTGATCGTTGAATACCCCCACGCGCGGAGGCTAAGGTCTGTAAGCCTTCGTCGACAAGGGGTTTGAGCACGCACCGGCCTTCATTTTTCAGCAACACCACTCCCCCCCGCGAATCCCCCACCGCCAACAATGGGGCATCAGTCCCCATCTCCAAGCCGACCGAAGCATGCCGCCCGGGATTTGGCGGACAGAAGCAAGCTTCCCTCGGCAGCCGGGTGAATCATCTACGGCTCGACACCCGCATAGGCCTCATCCTAGATGGGCGCTCAAACCTTATGAAACCAACACTGATCGTTCTCGCAGCAGGCATGGGCTCCCGCTACGGAGGCCTCAAGCAAATGGATCCGATGGGGCCCCGCGGCGAAACCGTTCTCGACTACTCCGTTTTCGACGCCATTCGAGCTGGCTTCGGAAAGGTGGTTTTCGTCATCCGCGAGGACTTTGCCGATGCCTTTAAAGAGGGTGTCGGAACGCGCTTTGCCGATCGCATCGAGGTCGCCTATGCCTTTCAGAAACTCGATGATCTTCCCGATGGATTCTCTGTCCCGGCCGGACGCACCAAGCCCTGGGGCACTTCGCATGCCGTGCGCGCTGCACGCCATGTCGTTGACGGCCCGTTTGCGGTCATCAATGCCGACGACTTCTACGGTGCCGACGCCTACCGGGTCATCGCGGAATGGTTCTCATCCACCCCCAGGAAAAGCGGAAAAGACCACTATGCCATGGTCGGCTACCCGCTTTGCCATACACTCTCTGATCACGGATCGGTCAATCGGGGCATCTGCCAAACCGACGCCTCCGGGCTGCTCACCGACGTCGAGGAAATCGTCGAAATCTCACGCAGCGAGGACGGCATTCCGCGCGGATCGCGGGCTGACGGTTCGCGGGTCGAGCTCGACGCCGACAGCCCGGTATCGATGAACTTCTGGGGCTTTAGCCAGGGTTTTTTCGAACAACTTGAGAAGCGCTTCATCGCATTCCTCGAGGATCACGGACAGGAGCTCAAATCCGAGTGCTACATTCCAACGATTGTCGATGATCTCATCAGCCAGGAGATTGCCGATTGTGCCGTGCTTGAAACCTCGGCCTCATGGTTCGGCGTGACCTACCCGGACGACAAGCCGCACGTCGTGGAGTCGATCGCAGCCCTGATTTCTAGCGGGAGATACCCCAGTCCGCTTTGCTGAGCGGCTCGCCGGAATCAGGCGCTTTCTTCGCTCTCACCTTGCCGCAGGCGGGCAATTTCCCAAAGCAGGACAGCACTCGCGGCAGAGACACCGAGTGAGTCCATGGCCTTCGGCGTGGGCAGATGGAGCAGTTCGTCACAGGCGGCTTTCCAGAAAGGCCCCAGACCCCCATCTTCCGAGCCCAACACCAAAGCAATGCGGCCCGGCTCGATTTCGGCCGAGTCGACCGGCTTGGTGCCAGCCCCTGCCTCCGCTCCGATCAGCTGAAAGCCCGCTCCTTTGAGACAGCGCAAGGCCTGACCGCCATCCGCGACTCGGACAGGAATCCGAAAGAGCGCGCCGGCGGATGCCTTCACCGCCCTCTGGTCAAAGGGCGAGGCACCCTCGCGGCCGAAGATCACCGCCTTGGCTCCCAGCGCCGCCGCATTCCGAATGATCTCCCCGGCGGTCGTGGGCTCCACCAAACTCGGGCAAACCACCACCAGCGCATCGGACTCAAGCTCGGCCATCAGGCCGGCGACGTTTCCGGTTTCGTCAGGTTGCCTTGCCAAAGCGATTACCCCACCGTGATGGGCGGAATTGGCAAATGCCTCGAGGGTATCGTGAGGACGCTTTAAAAGCTCGAGCCCACTCCACAACGGCGGCTCCCAACCGCAGGCCTCGCTCGCCAGAATGCCCTTGAGATCCCACCATCCAGCCACGGCAGCCTCCACCGCCGCCCTTCCTTCGAGCACGACCCATGGGTCTTCACGTTGATGAATCTGGCTTTTCAGCTCGTTAATCCAGTCCGGGTCAGCATCCACACCCGAGGCTGTAGCAGCCACTTTCCACGGCGTCGATACTTGCCAGCGTCTCCGTCAGCGATCGCAAAATGAATCATCAAGGGCCCAAGAAAATCCTAGAAAGTGCACCCCCGATGAGACTTTCGGCGCTTTCCGAGCCAAAAAGTGCCATTTGACTAAAGTTTATACTTTGCAAATCCGAACTACGTGATCATGTTCTCGTTGCGCTTCGGCGCATGCCTGCCTGTTGAAGTCAGCGCACAACACCAATTCGGACTCCGGGGGGAGGTCATCTTGGTTCGTGCTGAAACTTCCAGCGGCACTCAGAAAAGACGCGAGTTGCGAATCCGGGGGGAATCCAGCTCGCGTCTTTCTTTTGCCCAAAGGTCGGGTTTTCCCTGCGAAACCGTCAGAACTCGTTGTATTTCCGATTATTTCCTTTCGCCTTGGAAACCGGGTAGCGCACTTCATTGCGAGCGATTTTGGCCTCCATCACCTCGCCCAGATTCATTCCGAGAAGATCCGCCATCTCGAAGAGCAGGATGCCGACGTCTGCAATCTCCGAAGCGATTTCCTCCCGGTGGTCCACGGCGCGCGCCTCAACTTGATCCGCTTGCTGCCAGACGAAATGCTGCATCAACTCCCCCGCTTCCGCCGCGATCGCCACCGCCATGTCCTTCGGATTGTGAAATTGCTCCCAATCCCGGGCAGCGGCAAATCTTCGGATTTTCCCAGTAAGCTCCTTGATCGAGTCGGACATGCCATCGGCTTGGCACCCTTCCTCCCCCTTGCCAAGTGGATTTGCCGTTTCACCCCAGCCCTTGCGTCGTGCCCATCCCTGCCTAGCAGTCTGTCGGACTTGAGTTCAGCGGTGGTGTCGCGCGGCGGGGTTTGAATGGGTTTGGGGATCATTCCGAGCGACCTCTTGGCGGCTCGTCCTGGCGTATCCTGCTCTTCTTGGGTCGGGC